>JAJXTK010000163.1 GCA_021783935.1 Myxococcales bacterium
GACGCCGCGCCGGCGCGTTGACGCTCGTCGTGCGCGCCGACGCGCCGTCAGGTCGCAGTGAACCCCAGCCGCTCGAGGATGCCGAGCGCCTCGTCGAACGCGTATCGCGTGATCGCGGCGTCGAGGCTCGCGAAATCCTCGGCCGGCATCGCGCACGCAATCTCGTGCCGCCATGTTGCGAGGTGATCGCCGCACTCCGAGTCGCAGCTCGCTGCCAGCGCGACGAGCCTCTCCATGACGTCTCCGAGCGGCGCGGCGGGGCGTGCGGCCTGCGGCGGCGAAGGCGCTGCGACGGCGAGGTGCGTTCGCTGCGCCGCCTCCATCGCCGCGACGACCCGCGTGAGCTCGGCGCCGAGGCGACCCACGAGCGGCGCGAGGGCCTCGGCCTCCCACCCGACGCGGATCGCGCGCTCCACCTCGGCGGCCACCTCGGCGAGCGCCGTCGCGCCGACGGTGGCCGCGAGCCCCTTCAGCGTGTGGGCAGTGCGCTCCGCGGTCGCTCGATCGCCGGCCGCCAGGCTCGATCGCAGCGCCTCGCCGGCCGAGGCGTGGTTCTGCACGAACGCGCCGAGGACCCGCCAGAACAACGTCAGCTTGCCGCCGAGCCGCCGGAGCGCGTCGCCTACCGCGAGGCCGTGGATGACCGGCGCGTGTCCCTCGGGGCGGTCGGAGGTCGAGCCGCGCACCTCGTGAACGCTACCACGTCCCGCGCTGGCCGCTCGGCGCGCCGCGCGAGGCCTCGACCCCGAAGAGCGCCTCAGGGGCCTCGCCAGGAGGGAATTTCGAAGCAAAATGCAGAGCCCGTCGGGGAGACGTCTTCGATCCAGATACGACCGCCGTGCGCCTCGACCGCGCGTCGGCAGAACGGGAGCCCGAGCCCGTGACTGAGGCGGTCGCCGAGGCGGAGCTCCCGATCGACGCGCGCGAACGGCTCGAACACCCGCAGCCGCGCGTCGGCCGTCACGCCGGGGCCGCGATCGACCACGCGCACGCGCAGGTGCTCGGCGTCGCTGGCGACGAGGTCGACGAGGATCTCGCTGTTGCGCGGCGCGTACTTGAGCGCGTTGTCGACGAGGTTCTCGAGCACGCGGGCCACGAGGTCGAAATCGATGGTCAGCAGCACGTCCGCGCCGCGTACGAAGCGCAGCGAGCGCTCGGCACCGCGCGCGTACATCCGCGCGATCGGCTCGACCGTCGCGAGCAGCTCGTGCACGCGGACGGGGCGCGGCCGCGGCGTGAGCGTCGAGCTCGTCGCGCGCGCGACGTCGAGCAGGCCGAGCACCATCCGATGCATGGCCGAGGCCGCCGCGTGCATGTCCTCGACCGCTTCGCGCGCGTCTGGCGCCAGCGGCAGCGACGAGAGCATCCACCCAGCGCTCAGCAGGATGCCGTTGAGCGGGTTCTTGAGGTCGTGCACGATCGCGCTGGCGAGCTCCCCGCGCAGCGCCTCGACCTCGCGCAGCCTCGCGTTGGCCGCCTCGAGCTCCGACGCCCGATTCTCGGCCTCGCGCTGCAGCCGACCGAGCGTCAACTGCGTCTCCACGCGCGCGATGATCTCCTCGACGTGAAACGGTCTGCTGACGTAGTCGACGCCGCCCACCTCGAAGGCGCGGACGCGATCTTCGGTGCTGGTCATGGCGCTCAGAAAGAGCACCGGCGGCGGGCGCTCGCGCTGCCGCAGCCGAAGGCAGACCTCGTAGCCGTCCATTTCCGGCATACTGATGTCGAGCAGCACGAGGTCAGGTCGCCGCGCCTCGATGGCCATCAGCGCGACGCGCCCCGAGGGGGCCAGCCGCACGGTGTGGCCGCGCTCGCGCAGCACCGACGCGAGCAGGTCGAGGTTCGCCGGCGTGTCGTCGACGACGAGGATGTCTCCAGGTACGGCCATGTCTTCGGCGGCGTCCAATCTCACCGCGTGGAGGCGTCGCGCGCGCATTCTCCCACGACGAGGCGGGCTTCGCGAAGCGCTCGCACGGCGCCGGTGCCCCACGGGCGGCGTTCGATCCGCGACTCGCCGCGTGCGAGCGCGGCTATGCGCAGGCTGTCGGCGCACTGGGTGGGCAAGGGGCCTTGGGGCGAGCGCGTGCTCATGCCCGCCGAGGCATCGCACATTTCGCCTTGGCGGCCGCGGCGTAGACTGCCAGCAATGAGCGACCGATCCCTCGACGCGCCGTGGAGCCCGCCGCTCGACGACGCGCGCGCCTCGGCGACCCTCCCGACATCGCGCGCCGGAGGCGAGCATGCGCGCGCGTTCTGGTGCATCGCCTCGGTGGTGCGCGCGACGGAGGAGCTCGAAGAGCTCGACGCCGACGTCCTTAGCGAGATTGCCCAGCGGCTGGTCGAAGGTCTGCGAGACGCGAGCGTCGTGGACGTTTGCATCGAGGTCGGCGATCTGCGGGTGGCCTCGCCGGGCTTCGCGCGAACACCCTGGCTGCTCGCGCGCGAGGTGCCGCTGCCGGATCGCGGGACGCTTCGCGTGACGGCGGCCTACCGCCAGGAGCCGCCCCAAGGCGCGGCGGCGGCCTTCTCGGAGGTCGACGCCGAGCTCTTGACGCTCGTCGCCACCCGCCTCGCGTCGATCGCCGCGCGTCGAAGCTCCCGCGATCGGGAGCGCGTGTTCTCGACGGTCGTCGCCGAGGCGGCCGAGTCCATCGCCGTGCTCGACGGCGAGACGCTGCGCCTCGTCGAGTTCAACGACGCGGCGTGCGCAGCGTCCGGCTACTCGCGCGCGGAGCTCGGCGAGCGCGGCGTCGCAGACATCGTCGCGCCGGCGCGCCTCGAGGCGTTCCTCGCCAGCGTGCGCGACGTGAGGGCAGGGGCGCGCGCGACGTTCGAGACGTGCCTGGTCCGCAAGGACGGCACGCCCCGCGACGTCTTGCTGTCGCTCTCGTCGACAGGCTTGCACGGCCGCGCGCACCTCGTCGCGGTGGCTCGCGACGTCACCGAGCTGCGGCGCGCGGAGGCCGAGGCGCGGGCCGATCAGCAATTCCTCGAGGCGGTCGTCGACTCGCTTCCCGGCATCTTCGTCGTCGTCGACGAGCGCGCGTGCATCCGCAAGTCCAATCGCGAGGTGCAGTCGCTGGCGGCCCGAGACGAGGGCGCCCTCGTGGGCGCGCCGGTGATGGAGCTGATCGTGGACGAAGATCGCGCGCTCGCGCGCGACCAGCTCGCGCGCGCCTTCGCGCAGGGGCGAGCCTCGACCGAGGTGGTCGTCAAGGCGGCCGACGGGCGTCAGATTCCCTACGCCTTCAGCGCGGTCCGTACGGTCCTCGGCGGCGAGCGGATGGTCGTCGCGACCGGCTGGGACGTCACGAGCCGCCGCAAGGCGCGCGGCGAGCTCGCGCGCTATCGCAAGCACCTTCAGGAGCTCGTCGCCGCGCGCACGCAGCAGCTCGAGGCGCTCAACGCGAAGCTCCGGCTCAACGAAGAGCGCCTCGAGGCGATGTTCGAGCTCAGCCACAGCGCCGATTCGATCAGCGAGAAGCAGCTCCTCCAGCGCGCGCTCGCCGAGGCGGTGCGCCTGACGTCGAGCGCGTGCGGCGAGCTGCGCCTCGTCGATCCGCGGACGCTGTCTCAATCGTGCGTCGCCTTGGTCCCCGAAGGCGTCGGCGGTGGGGACGCCCAGACCGAACCGCCGCCGTCGAGCGATCGGAGCCGCGTCTGGGCGACGGCCCTGCGCACGCGCCGCCCGGTGCTCCTCGGGGGGTCTTCGGCGAGCCTGGACGACACGTCCACCAGCGCGCTGGCGCCGTTCGTCGCGGTCCCGATCGTCGATGGCGGCGTGCCCCAGCTGATCCTGGGGGTCGGCGACAAGGAGTCCGGTTACGACGAGGCCGACGTCCGCCAGCTCGAGCTCACGGGCTCGGCACTCCTTCGCATCATCGCGAAGCGGCGTGCCGAAGAGGCGCTGGCTCGGGCGAAGGAGGCGGCCGATCACGCGAGCATGGCCAAGAGCGCGTTCCTCGCGAACATGAGCCACGAGATCCGCACGCCGATGAACGCGATCGTCGGCTTCGCGCACCTCATCCGCCGCGAGGCGCTCTCCAAGCGGCAGACGGAGCAGCTCTCCAAAGTCAGCGAGGCGGCCCACCAGCTGCTGCAGCTCATCAACGACATCCTCGACTTCTCGAAGATCGAGGCGGGCAAGCTCGAGCTCGAAGACCATCCGTTCGGCATCGAGGCGGTCTTCGAGAACGTCACGAACCTGGTGGCGGACAAGGCGGCGTTCAAGGGGATCGAGCTCGTCATCGACCTCGACGGCGTGCCGCCGATGGTGCGCGGGGACGAGCTTCGCATAGGGCAGGTCCTCCTCAATTTCGCCTCCAACGCGGTCAAGTTCACCGAGCGCGGCATGATTTGCCTGCGCGCGCGCGTCGTCGCCGAGGTCGGCGACCGCCGTCGCGTGCGCCTCGAGGTCGTCGACACGGGCATCGGTCTGCGCGAGGAGCAGCGCGCGCGCATCTTCGGCGCCTTCGAGCAGGCAGACGCCTCCACCACGCGCCGCTTCGGCGGCACAGGGCTCGGCCTCGCGATTTCCAAGGCGATCGTCGAGCAGATGGGCGGCGCCATCGGCGTGGAGGGCGAGTTCGGCGCCGGGAGCACCTTCTGGTGCGAGATCCCGGTCGGCATCGTCGATGAGCCTGCGCGCGCTCGCCTCTCCGACAACCCGATCCGCCGGCTGCGAACGTTGGTTGCCGACGATCTCCCGGAGGCGCGCCAAGCGCTCGCCGCCGAGCTCGCGAGCCTCGACGTCTTCGTCGCGACGGCCTCCTCCGGGGCGGAGGCGCTCCTCATGATCGAAGAGGCCGACGCAGCCGGGGAGCCGTTCGAGGTCGTGATCCTCGACATGCGCATGCCGGGGCTCGACGGCCTCGCTGCGGCGGCGCGCCTGCGAGAGCTGCCCCTGCGCGGACGTCCGCGATACGTCCTGTTGACCTCCTTCCAAGAGGAGGTCACCGCCGACCAGGCCGCGCGCGCCGACATCGACGGCGTGCTGCCCAAGCCCGTCGTGCGGAGCGTCCTCGAGCGCGTGCTGCTGCAGCTCGGCGACGACGGCCCCGCGTCCGACGCGCGTGCGCCCAAGGTCGGCGAGGTCGAGCGGCAACTCGAGGCCTACCGCGGCGCGCGCGTGCTGCTCGCCGAGGATGATCCCGTCAATCAGGAAGTCGCGACCGAGATGCTCCGGCACGTCGGCCTGGAGGTCGAGCGCGCCGAGAACGGACGAGAGGCGGTCGCCAGGGCGCGCAAGGGCAAGTTCGACCTCATTCTCATGGACGTGCAGATGCCCGAGCTCGATGGGCTCGGCGCGGCGAGGCTTCTCCGGGGGTTTCCCGAGACGCAGCACGTGCCGATCGTCGCGATGACCGCCAACGCGTTCGATGAGGACCGGCGCCGCAGCCTCGCGGCGGGCATGAACGATCACGTGACCAAGCCCGTCGAGCCGGAGCGGCTCTACGCGGCGCTGCTGCGCTGGCTGCCGGCCCCCGCCGGCACGCCGAGCCCAGGGCCGGAGCTGGCATTCGCGCCGGCGGCCCCGCCCGCGCCGGTTTCGCCAAAGACGCAGCGGCCGTGGCACCGCTCGAGCGGACGACTCCCACGCATAAGCGCAGACGCGGCAGACCTCGTCCATCGCCTCGCGTTGGTGGCCGGGCTCGACGCCGGCGCGGGGCTCGCGCGCCTCCGTGGCGACGAGCGAGCTTACGGGCGAGTTCTGCGCCTGTTCGTGGATCGTCACGCGGGCGACGCCGCGGCGATGTGCTCGCGCGCTGCCGCCGGCGATCACGCCGCGGTCACGGCCATCGCCCACACGCTCAAGGGCGCGGCCGGCAACCTCGGCGCGACGAAGCTCGCCGCGCGCGCGGCGGAGCTCGAGACTGCCGCGCGCTCAGGGGGCGCCGCCGAGCTCACGAACAAGCTCGATGCGCTCGAGCTCGAGCTCGCGCACCTGCTGACGGGGCTGCGGCTCGCGCTCCCCGACGAGGACGCCGAACCCCTCGGCCCCGTGAACTGGCCGCGCGCCGCGGAGCTCTCCCGGCAGCTCGAGTCGTTGCTTGCCAACGACGACAGCGCCGCGCACGAGCTGTTCTCCGAGGCGCGCGCAGAGCTGGCCCCCGCGCTCGGCGAGGCCTTGGGCGTGCTCGGCGCGAAGATCGATCGCTTCGACTTCCCGGCCGCGCTCCTGGCGCTGCGCGCCGCGGTCGAGGCGGAGCCGCGCCTCAGGTGACGTGCCCTGCGCGGCGGACCAAGGTGAGACACGCGCTCGTGCGTGAGCGGGGCTAGCATGGGCTTCTCGTCATGAGCAGCAACGACGTTCAAGCGCGCCGCTCGACGATTTTGGTCGTCGACGACAACCCCGAGAACCTCGCCGTACTCAGCGCGGTGCTCCGGCCCGACCACCGCGTGCGCATCGCGACCGATGGGGCCAAGGCCATCGGCATCGTCGAGTCCGAGGATCCCCCCGACCTCGTCCTGCTCGACGTCATGATGCCCGGGATGAGCGGCTTCGAGGTTTGCGCGAAGCTCAAGGCCGACCCGGCGCGCCGCGACGTCCCGATCATCTTCGTGACGGCGCTCGGCGAGGTGGAGGATGAGCGTCAGGGGCTCGAGCTCGGGGCGATCGACTACATCACCAAGCCGATCAGCCCGGCCATCGTCAGCGCGCGGGTGCGCAACCACCTCGAGCTGAAGCACGCGCGCGAGGCGCTCGCCAAGCAGAACGCTATCCTCGAGATCAAGGTTGCCGAGCGCACCGCGGATCTCGTCAAGGCCAACGCGGAGCTGAAGGAGAGCTACCTCGAGACCATCGACCTCGCGTACGCGGTGATGAGCGAGGCCGACGACGACCTCGCCAACCACTGCAAGCGCGTCGCCTACTACGCGCACGCGATCGCCGAGCACCTCGGCTTCGACGCGGAGGCGGCCTTCGATCTGCGTGTCGCGGGGCTGCTGCACGACATGGGGCTGGTCGGCACCCACGGCGCCGAGCTGCGGCGCCTCTTCCTGCTCGACGCGCCGTCGCCCATTCGCGACGCGATGTACTGGACCCACCCGGTCGCGCACCTGAGCGTGCTGTCGGCGAGCGCGCGCTTCACGAACACGGCGCGCATCATCGCCTCGCACCACGAGCTGCTCGACGGCACCGGCTTCCCGTCGGGCGAGAAGGGGGACGCAATCGCGCTGCCGAGCAGAATCCTCGCGGCCGCCGATCGGTGGGACGTCTTCGCGCAGTTCACGCCGCCGGCGCGCGGCTTGGAGCTGACCTTCGAGGCGTTTGCGCTCCGCGACGCGCAAAGGCTCGACGGGCGCGTGCTCCAAGCCTTCGCCGAGGTGCTAGGCGCGGGCGATCCGTTCTCGAAGGTCGTCGAGCGCTCGCCGGCGGAGCTCGAGCCAGGCGCGGTCGTCGCGACGACGATCCGCACCCGGTCGGGGGCGATCCTCCTCAGCGCGGGCACGACGCTGCGTCGCGACCACATCCGCGATCTCGCGAGGTTCGTGGCCCGAGACGAGCTGCAGGGGCCGATACGCATCTACCGAGAGCGGGTCGGCTGACGCGCGGGAGCGCGGAGCGACGCCGGGCCGATTTCGTCACGCTTCGCTTCGGCGCGAGTCGTGGTCGGTCGCAGGGGGCCGCGCCGCCGCCGCGCCTCGTCGACGGTGCCGACGGACCATCCGCGCGCCGCGCGGTCGTTCACCATGATCACCACGCTCACGCCGACAGGGAATCGACGCCGGGCGCCGTGGGCGTCAGCCCGCCGCGAGCATCTGGTCGACGCTCTCGAGCGCGTCGGCAAAGGCGAAGGTCTCGAGCTGCCTGTCCAGCGCCTCCGCGAGGGGCCCGAAGCGCGATCGGAGCGCCTCGCGCAATGGCGCGTAGCCGTCGATCGCGGCGGCGTCGTCGTCGGCGAGCAGCGCGCGCAGCCCACGCAGGTCGGCGGCCAACCGCACGGCCTCTGCCGCTGCCACGACGCGCGACGCCGGAGGCGAGGAGTCCGGCGCGCTGGCCGAGGGGCGCAGCGTCGTCGGCGGCGATGGGCGCGACCCCGGCGCGCGCCCCGCAGGCTCTAGGCCGAACGCGCACTGGAGCCAGAACGTCGATCCGACAGCCGGCGTGCTCTCGACGCCGACCTCCCCGCCAAGCAGGTCGGCGATGCGCCGAACGATGGCGAGCCCGAGCCCGGTGCCGCCGTAGCGTCGAGTGGTCGACGGATCGGCCTGTTCGAACGGCGCGAAGAGCTGACGGGCTTGCTCGTTCGACACGCCGATGCCCGTATCGTGAACCTCGAAGCGGACGACGGCCCTCCCCGCGTCGGCCGAGGCGACGCGCCCGACGATCCGCACGCTCCCGGCGTGGGTGAACTTGACCGCATTGCTGACGTAGTTGCGAAGGATCTCCGAGACGCGCGTCGCGTCCCCCACCAGCGTGGGCGGCAGCGTGTCGAGCTCGACCCTGAGCTCGATCCCCTTCGCCGCGGCGCTCTTCGCGGCCGCTGCGGCGATCATCGCGACGAGATCGTGCGGCGAGAAGGGCGCGCGCTCGACCCCGAGCAGCCCCGCCTCGAGCTTCGCGAATTGGAGGACATCGACGACGATACCCAGCAACTGCTGGGCCGCCCCCGAGACTCTGCCGGCCAGCGCCGCCTTCGTCGGATCGTTGCACTCGTCACGGAGCATCTGGCTGAGCGCGACGATGGTGTTCATCGGCGTGCGGATCTCGTGGCTCATGTTGGCTAGGAACGCGGTCTTCGCCACGTTGGCGGCCTCCGCGGCGATCCGCGCGCGCTCGAGCTCCACGGTCCGATCTGCGACGAGCTGCTCGAGGTGCAGGCGGTGCGTCGCGAGCTGCTGCTCCAGCGCGCGCTCGCGAGTGATGTCGGTCTTGATCGCGAGGTAGCTCGTCACCGCGCCGTCGGCGTCGCGGATGGGGGCGACGAGCGCGCGCTCGAGGTACTCGCTGCCGTCCTTGCGGCGGTTGTAGAACTCCCCCTCCCACGTCTCGCTTCGTCGGAGCGCCTTCCAGAGCGCGTCGTACGTCGCGCGCGGCGTGCGCCCCGACTGCAGGAGGCGCGGGTTCTGCCCGAGCACCTCCTCGCGCGCGTAGCCGGAGTGCCTGACGAACGCGTCGTTCACGTAGGTGATGCGCCCCTCCAGGTCGGTCACCGCGACGCTCTCGGGGCTCTGCTCCACCACCAGCGACAGCGTTCGCAGGCGCTGCTCGGTCGCGCCGTCGAGCGTCGTGAGCGCGACGCCCGCGCGACAGGCGAGCAGCGTCAAGCGCCTTCCCTCCCACACAGCGAGGCTCGTGCTTGCGTGGACCGGGACGTGGCCGCCCGACCTGCGTCGAAGCGTCAGCTCGTACCCCAGCCCGCGGCGGTCGGTGTCGGCCAAGGCGGAGGCGAACGCCTCGCGGTCCGACGCGATCCAGTCGGCAAGCGGGCTGCCGACGAGCGCCGCGCGCTCCTCCTCGAGCAAGTCCGCAAAGCGGGCGTTGGCGGAAACGACGCGTCCGCGATCGTCGATCACGACCAGGGGGTCGTTCGCGTGCTCGAAGAAGAGATCGAACGGCGCCATTCACTCACTATCATGCCCATTCGCCGCGACGGCCGCTAGGCCCGCTCAGGCAGACGCCACGTGCGTTCGCCGCCTTGCAGGCCGAGAACACGCGGGGAAGCGGTGGCCGCTCAACCTCTACGCATCACGTCGGGCAGCAGGTCGTCCCACCATGCGACGGCCGCGACGCTGGACCACGCCGCGGCAAGCCCCGTCGCCGCAAGCGCCTCGTAAAGCTCAAGGGCGCTCGGCCGCGCGTCCCGGTCCTTGGCGAGGCAGCGGAGGACCAGCGCCTCGAGGGCCCGCGGCACCGCGCCGGGCGCGCGCTCGGACGGCGGCGTGGGCGTCGCGGTGAGGTGCTGCATCAAGATCGCCGTGGCCGTGTTCGCGTCGAAGGGGAGCTGCCCCGTCAACATCCAGTAAGCGACGCAGCCGAGCGAGTAGACGTCCGCGCGCCCGTCGAGCTCGAGCTCGCCGGTGATCGCCTCGGGCGACATGTAGGCCGGGCTGCCGTACTGCGCGCCGTCCTGCGAGGCGCCGCTGCCAGGCGCCCTGGGGAGCTTGACCACGCCGAAGTCGAGGACCTTGAGCACGTCTACGTCGAGCCCCTGCCTCGAGAGGAACAAGTTGGCCGGCTTGACGTCGCGGTGCACGAGCCCGTTCGCGTGCGCCTCGGCGAGCGAGCGGCACGCCTGCATCAGCAGGTGCGTCGCGCGCGTCGGCGGCATCGGGCCGAAGCGATCGACCGCGTCCTCGAGATCAATCCCATCGAGCTTCTCCATCACGTAGAAGAAGTCGCCGTCGTCGGTGATGCCGTAGTCGAAGAGCGTCACGGTGTTCGGCGAGCGGAGCTTGGCGGTGACCTGCGCCTCGACCTCGAAGCGCCGCTGCAGATCGACGCATTTGCGCGGCGCGTCGGCGCGATGGAGTGACACGACGGCTGGGCGCACGAGCAGCTGGTGGCTCGCCTCCCAGAGCGTGCCCATGCCCCCCTCCGAGAGCTTGCGCAGCAGCCGGTAGCTGCCGAACGGGATGCCGTCGGCGAGCATGCGCGCGTC
>JAJXTK010000164.1 GCA_021783935.1 Myxococcales bacterium
CTGCCCGATCCTCTCCCGCGTCAACCCGAAACTCGCCGCGCGATCGACACGGCCTGCTGTCTGTCACAGTTCCCGCAGGCCGTTTCTCAACGGCCTGCTAGGGGCACTGCCGCGAGGCCTGCAGCCCCTTCGCGTTGGCGCAGAGCCCCGGGAACGCAAATGCCTGCTCGACGCCGAAGATGACGTCGAAGCGCGGCGCGTTGCCCGGCAGCGCCGCCGTGTTGAGCGGCACGGCGAAATCGAGGCGATAGGCGACCTCGTCGAAGAACGGGAGCAGCAGGCGCAGCCCCGCGCCGATCGAGTGGAGGATCTGCATCTGCGAGGCGCTCGTGAACGCGTCCCCCGCGTCGTAGAAGAGCGCGCCGCCGACTGCCATGCCGAGCAGATCGAGCGCGGGGGTGCGCCACTCGAGGTTGGTCGCCACGAGCTCTTGGCCGAACACCGCCGACGTCGGGTAGCCGCGCAGGCGCCCGTCGCCGCCGAGGAAGTCGATGCGCTGCAGGTAGTCGTGCGGCCGGTGGATCACGCGGCCGCCGAAGACCAGCCGCCCGAATCTGGTGCGCGGCGAGACGATGCCGACCTTCGCGTCGATCCACTCGTCGGTCACGTTGCCGTCGGTCTGCGTCTCGATCGCCCCCTCGACGGTGCCGCGGATCAGGCCGTCGCCGACGAGCAGCGTGTAGCTCGCGCCGCCGCTCACCGAGATGAGCGAGCGCGTCGAGCCGAGCGCGCGGAAGATCGGATCCACCTCGACGTAGACGTCGTGACCGAGGCGGAAGTCCTCTTGCACGTCGAGCGACTCGACGTCGGTGGTGCGGAAGAAGTCGGTGCGATACGAGCGCCAGCGCGCGTAGGGGTAGACGCGATCCTCGCCGATCGGCACCGCCGTGCCGACGAAGTCCGCGATCGCGGCCGCCGAGGCGACGTTCCCCTCGACCGCGTAGCGCTGCGAGGTCGCCTGGAAGCCGAAGGTGATGTCGTTCTTCGCCGCCCAGCCGAGCGAGCGGGTGACCGAGGCGCCGAGCGACGAGGCGCGCGATCGGTACTGGAACGGCACGTATTCGGTCGTGCCGTCGGCGAGCATCGCCGGGAACATCTTGAGATCGCCGTTGACGTAGCGGCGATAGACGTAGTCCTGGACAGACCCGGCGACGTCCCACGACCAGCCGGCGAGCGAGCTCCAGAGCGGCACGCCGACATCGAACGAGCCGTAGGCCCCCTCGGGCCCGGAGCCGGTGCGGCCGGGTGCGTTGCCGTTCGGCATCACCACCCCCGCGCCGACGGACGCGCCGACGTGGCTGTCGCCGAAGCGCGGGATCGCGTACCCCGCGCCGAGCGTCCACGAGAGCGGCTGATACTCGATGTTGAGCTGCGGCTCGTGCGCGACCCCCGCGAGGTTCAGCTCGGTCGGCTGCAAGAGCAGGTAGCCGAGGCGGTGGCCGACGACGCTCGCGTCCCACTGCAAGCGCAGGCTCCAGACGTCGCGCGAGATGACGAGCAGCTTCACCTTGCCCGGCGCGCTCCCCTCCATCGGCACCGCGAGCGCCATCGAGATCTGCGGCAGCGCGCGGATGTTCCGGGCCGTCTCGTCGACCAGCGCCTGCTCCCAGCGATCACCCTGGTTCAGCAGGAGCTCACGCGCGAGGATCCGCTCGCGCGTGCGCGTGTGGAAGACGTTCAGCTCGTCGGGCACCGGATCGGTCTCGTCGAAGACGTCGATGCGCTCGTACTCGACCGACTCGATGACCTTCCCCTCGGGCGCCGGATCGAGCACACCGTGGTGCGCCGCGAGCGCCTTCGCGATGACGTCCTGCTCGAGCGGCGAGTACTCGGTCGACGTCGAGCTGGGCACCTCCTCGGCGCGGCCGATCGACGCGACGAGCGCGAGCGAGAGGGCCGACGCGAGGGGGAAGAGGCGCAAGCCGCGCCATCGTAGCCGCCCGGCCGTGCGCCGCGGCGCCAATGCGACGCGACGATCGGGCCGCCGTCTGTCATGCTCGGGCGCGATGCGCACGATCGCGACCCAGACCCTGCGAGAGCACCTGCGCGCGGCGCCGTTTTCGCTCGCGATGTCCTCTGGCTTCTTCGGCTTCTTCGCGCACGCCGGCTTGCTCTCCGTGCTCGAGGACGACGGGCTCCTGCCGGCGAGGGTCACCGGCTCGAGCGCGGGCGCGCTCGTCGGCGCGCTGTGGAGCGCGGGGCTCGATGCGAGCGCCCTCGAGGCGGAGCTGCGCCGGCTGCGACGCGCCGACTTCTGGGATCCATCGCCCGGTTATGGGTTGCTTCGCGGCGCGCTCTTCCGACAAAAGCTCGAGGCGCTCTTGCCCCGGGCGAGCTTCGACGGGTGCCGCGCGGCGCTCGCGATCTCCACCTTCGATGTGCTCGGACGGCGCACGCGCGTGGTCGATCGCGGCCCGCTCGCCGCGGCGATCCACGCCTCCTGCGCCGTGCCGTTGCTCTTTCACCCGGTCGCGCTCGACGGCCGGCCGACGGTCGACGGCGGCGTCGCCGACCGCCCGGGCCTCGCCGGGATGCCGCGAGGCGAGCGGGTGCTCTTTCACCATTTGACGTCGCAATCTCCGTGGCGAACGAGGCGCTCGATGCGGGTGCCGGCGCGCGCCGACATGGTGACGGTCGCGATCGAGGGGCTGCCGCGCGTCGGCCCCTTCCGCCTCGAGCAGGGCCCGCGCGCCTTCGAGGCGGCCCGGCGCGCGACCCGCGTCGCGCTCGATCAGCCGGCCGCCGAGCTTCTGCGCCTGGACGCGCGCGACTGACAGCCCCCCCGTTTCGCGTCACGATGACCCCGGTGGATGAGCGCAAGCCCCGCACCGCCTGGGTCCGCGAGGACTACCGGCGAGTCGTCCTCGCCGAGCGGCCGTCGAGCTTCGATCGCATCGGCTTCGCCATGCGGGCGCTGTCGATCCTGCGCCCGAAGAACCTGACGGTCGCGCTCTACGAGGGGCGGCACGAGGTCGAGGTCGATCGCGGCCGCGCGTGGGGGCGCGGGCCGGGCAAGGAGTGGGCGATGGTCGCGATCCCGAGCCACGCCTCGCGCGAGTCGATCGTGGTCGCGCTCGCCGAGCTCGCCGGCGTCGCGGACGTCCCCTACGTGATCGAGACGCTCCTGTCGTCGGCCGACTTCGACGGTTGACGCTCAGCGCTTCGGTCCGAGGTCCGGCCAGCCCATCTCGCGGCGCCAGGCGCGCTCCTCGGCGCCGAGCGCGGTGAGCACCTCGCGCAGGTGATCGGCGAGCTGCTTGTAGGTGCGCAAGCGCCCCTGCGCCTCGTAGAACCGCGTCAGATCGAGCGGCTCGCCGAACAAGAGGGTGACCGGCTCGCCGGTGCCGTCGAAGTTGCCGGCGATCTGGCGCGGCAGCCCCTCGCGGAAGCCGAGGACGAACGCGGGCACCACGATCGGCTTGCTGTGGTGGACGATCTGGCCGGTGCCGATCTGGGCGGGCAGGAGCGTGTACGGATCGTCCGATTTGTTGCGCGTCCCCTCGGGATGGAAGCCGACCAGCGTGCCGCGCTTGGCGAGCAGGTCCGCCGTCAGCTCGACGACGTAGTCGTTGAAGCTGCGCGCCTCTTTGCGGCGCATCACGGGCGGGTACATCGCCCACGCGCTCATCACGCCGTTGACGAGCAAGCCGGTGGGCGACTCGTAGAAGAAGCTCGAGCGAACGGGGAAGTACATCCGGTCGATCCACGGGCAGCTGCGCAAGAGCACGCTCGAGATGACGTACGAGTCGAAGAAGCTCCGGTGATTGGCGGCGATCATCACGCCGCGATCGGGGTCGAGCTCGCGCACGTGCTCGAGGCCGCGGACGTGGAGCAGGTTCTTGGTGAACTGGTGCACCCACGTCTTGCCGACCGTCGCGAGGAACGCCTGCGCCGCGCGCTTGAGGCGCGGGTTGCGGTTGACCGTGTCGGCGATGGTGAACGCGGTGCGCTCGAACCCCTCGAGGGTCGCGAGCTGCTCGGGCGTCGGCGTGCGCATGGAAGCGGCGTGGTCGTATCGACGACCGAGCGCAGCGGCAATGCGGGGCGCGACGTTCTCTCGATGCGAAATTCTGGGCCAGGTCGACCGGCGACCGACGCTAATGGAAGGACGAGGTCGCCTCGCGCCGCGCCGACTCGGTGATCCAGCTCTCGACCCAGGCCTCGAGCTCGGCGGCATCGACGTCGTCGGGCCCGTGGATCTCGCGGCGCAGCCGAATGGCCCGGAAGTAGAGCGACAGCGAGTCGCGCTGCCGACCGAGTCGCCGCGCGATGTCGGCGAGGTCGAGCACGAGATCCACGGCCTCGGGCGAGTCGGGGCCGTTCTGGCGATCGACGAGCGCGAGGGCCATTCGGCAGAGCCGCTCGGCGACGTGCAGCTCGCCGCGCTCGGCGAAGAGCATGGCGAGATCACGCACGGCCGGCGCGACGTCGGGCCCCGTCTCCCCCTCGGACGCGATGCGCAGGTGCAGCGCGCGCTCGAAGACCTCGCGAGCCTGCTGGAGCCGCCGCGCCTTCAGGTAGAAGACGCCGAGATCGTGCAGCAGCGCGGCCGTGCGATCGGCGTAGGCGGGGCCCGCCGCCTCGAGGATCGCCCGCGCACGCACGAGGAACCCCTCGGCGTTCGCGTCCTCGAAGCGCCCCTCGCCGTACAGGCGCGCGAGCCCCTCGAGCGACTTGGCGCACTCGGGGTGATCGGCGCCGAGATCCTTCTCGCGGATCTCGAGCGACTCGCGCAGCGCGCGCTCGGCCGCGTGCAGATCGCCGAGGTGCTCGTGCGCGAGCGCGATGGTGTCGAGCACGTCCGCCGCGCGCAGGCGCGCGAGCCCCCCTTCGTGCATGAGCGCCTTGAGCGCGCGCTGCAGCGGCGCGAGCGCCTCGGCCGCGCGCCGCTCGGCGAGCAGCACCTCCCCGAGCGCCACGTTGCCGAGCGCGACGTTGGCGTGCGCGCCGCCGAAGCGCCGCTTGGCCTCGTCGAGCGCGAGGCGGGCCTGCGTCTCCGCGTCCGCAGCGCGCCCTTGGGCGAGCAACCCGCGACAGGTCTCGATCGGATCGGTCCACATGGCGACACAGACGAGTGCAAGCCACGTTCCCCACTGCGGCGACGTCGCGGGGTGCACCTGCGCGCGATGGGGACGCCCCGCTCGGCAACAGACGGCCGACTACTCGGCGGCCGCCATCACCCCCGAGGTCGCGAGCTCCTCGTCGACGCGCCGCGCCTGCTGAAGAGCCTCCTCGCGCCGCCCCGCGAAGCGCTGCGCCAAGTCGACCCACTCCTTGCGGACCTTGCCCTGGAGCAGCTCGCCGATCATGGCTACGTCCTCCTTCGCGAACGCGACGATCTCGTCGCGCCGCGCGAGGAGCGCCTTGGCCCCCGACGCGATCGCAGGCGCGGTCGACCTCGCCGCCGCGACGAGCTTCGCCCCCTCGGCGCGGGCCCTCGCGATTGGCGACTGCGTCATGCGCGGCCCGATCTCGTGCACGAGATCGGCGGCCGCCCCGGCCTTGCGGTGCGGCGGCTTGCGGAGCCCGCTCGCCAGGCGCGGTCGCTCCGCGAGGAACGCCCGCGCCTGCTCGCGGGTGATGCCGTGCTCGGCGAGCGTCGCATCGAGCTCCTCTTGCGCCTTGAGCTTCGCCTTGAAGAGGTACATCTGCACGCGCGAGTAGAAGTTCACGCGGCCGTCGCCGCTCGTCTCCACCGGGCAGAAGATGGTGCCCGGGTAGAGCTCGGTGATGAGCGTCTGCACGCCGTCGCTCACCCCCGCCGAGGGCATGCAGCCGAACGGCTTCACGCTCAGCGTCATGTGCGCCTTCTGCTTGACGACGTTGAGCACGAGCTTGCCGACCTCCATGTGCCCTTCGCCGCCGCGCAGGTCGTTGTTGTAGAAGCGGTGGCTGACCTCGGCGATCTCGTCCATGTTCGGCAGCACGTAACCCGAGAGCCCCGCGCACGCGGCGAACACGTGGAAGACGACGCGCGTCGCCTTGTCGGCAAGGTGCAGCAGCGCGCGGGCGCGCTGGATCTCCGTGACTCCTTGCATCGACGAGAGGCCGTACTTGCCGGCGTCCGCGCCGCGCAGCTTCATGCGGTTCTTGATGTCGTTACGCCCCTCCCAGATCGTATAGAGGATCCAGGCGGTGACGAGCTGGACGTCGGCCTCGGCCCCCTCGCTCTCGAGGAAGCGCTGGAGCTGGTAGTTGCCGTCCCCCTCGGTGGTCATCGCCCAGAACTCGCCGATGATGCTCACGCGCGGCTTGGCCTGGAGCTTGTCGACCTTCACGGCGCCGAGCTCGCGGCGCGCCGTCGCGAGGGCGCGCAGGACGCTCTGGTTGTTCGAGAGCGCGTCGTAGACCTTCTTCTTCACGCGCTCGAGCGCCTGATCGGTGCTCCCCGGCACGACCTCGTAGGGGCGGATCCGATAGCCGAGCGCGTTGAGCACGTCGCCGGCGACGAGCGCCTTGATGAGCCCGATGAAGAAGGGCGGCTTGAGCTCGATGCCGGGGGCCGACTCGCCGGTCGCCTGCTCGAATCCCCCCTTCTGCTGAAAGAGCAGCACGCGAAAGCCATCGAAGCCCGCGTCGCGCAGCGCCTTGCGATACTCGGTCACGTACATGCCGAATCGGCACGGGCCGCACGCGCCCGCCGTGAGGAACACGTAGCGCCGGACGATCTCCTCGCTCGACATGCCGTGCTCGTCGCGCAGCTCGCTGAGGAACTTCACCAGATTGCCGACGGTGAAGTACGTCGGGTTGCACTGCCCCCGGTTGCCGAACTCCTTGCCGTAGCGCAGCGCCTCGTTGTCGGGGCAGTCGAGGTGCTTCACGCGGTAGCCGAGCCCCTTCATCGCCCCTTCGACGAAGTAGTCCTGGGCCATCGTGAGGCCCGAGATCAGGATGGTGACCTCGTGCTTCTCGCGCTGCCCCTTGGTGAACTCGAGGGCGGCCATCTTCTCGACCCACTGCGGGGCGTCGTCGGCGAGGCCGAGCCGCGCGCGCTCCTCGGCCTCGAACCTCGCGAGCTCGACGTCGATGTCGAGGTCGACTCTCTCGGCCCCCTTCGCCATCGGGAGGGGGACCTTCTTCTTGGCTTCGATGTTCGTTTGGTTGCTCATGTCGTCGTCCTCCCCGAGGGCGTGTTCAGCAATCCGGTCGAGATGAACAGGAAGGGAAGAAGGCGAGGAGCGAGAGGGGTCTGCCGAAGATCGCCACGACGACGTCGTCGCTCACGACGGCCTCGAAGCCGCCGGCGGCAGCACCCAACCCCCTTCTTCTCTTCTTCCCTTCCTGTTGCATTCCTATTCCGCGTCCGCGGCCGGCGACGGCTGCGGGTGGTGCGGCTCGCGCTTGGGCGCGTGATGGAGCCGCTGCACCGAGCCGTCCTCGCGCTTCTTGCCGAGCTGCACCACGTTCTTCGGCGCCTCGGGCTCGGCCTTCGGCGCGACGTACGCCGCGAGGCGCGCGCGCACCTCCGCGAGCTGCCGCTCGATCGCCGAATCGCTCCTTCGCATCGCGGCGAGCTGCTGCCTCTTCAGCTCGAGCAGCTCCATGCGCTTGCGGTCGAGCCGGTGCCCGAGCTCGCGCTTCTTCGCCGCGGCGTCGGCGAGCCGCTCCTCGTGCAGCTTCAACGAGTGCGCGTAGGTCTTCACGCGGATCTTGATCGAGCCGCCCGGCTTGTTCGCGTCGATGTCGTGCAGCGCCGCGTACGGGGTCGCGCTCGCGTCGATGATGTTGTCGATGAGCCCATAGGTCGGCGCGTCGTGCCCGCACTTGAACGACGACAGGTCGAGCACGACCACGTTCGGGTGGCGCGCGGCGAACTTCGCCGCCCAGACCTTCTGGCTCGAGTTGACCGAGTAGTTCTCGGGCCAGACGTCGTTGATGTCGAGCGGTGACTGGCCGCGCGCCACCTCTTCCCTGAAGAAGCGCGCGAGGTACTGCTCGTCTTTGGGAATCGAGCGGATCGACAGGATCGGATACCCGAGGACCTGGAACTCCTCCGGGATGCCGTGGTTGAGCCCTGGATCCGAGTGGTAGGGGCGGCCGATGACCAGGATCGCGACGCAATCCTCCGCCTCCACCGTCTCGAGGATCGCGCGCCCCTTCTGCTGCACGTCGTCGTCGAAGGCCTTCATCGCCTTCCACCCCTCGCGGCAGGCGAAGTCGCTCTCGTCCTCGGTGACGCCGAGCCGCGGCCCCCAGACCTCGAACATGCGCCGCTGCAGCAGCGTCGGCTCCTCGAACGACAGCGCCGGATCGAGGTACTCGATGCCGCGCTGGGCGAAGAAGTCGGTCTCCTTGGTGAAGGCCGCCTTCATGACCTCGGGCGCGCCGGCCACGATGGGGCAACAGGCGTTGTCCATGGTCTTGACGAGGAAGCTGTCCACGTGGGTCAGAATCGGAAAGAAGATGTACTGGAGCGGCCGCCGATTGGCCGGATCGTGCCTGTGAAACAGCAGGTTGTGGAAGTGCGCCTGCGAGACCTTGCTCGGGAAGCACGGGTCGATCGAGCCGTACTTGCCCCCCTCGACCCACAGCTCCTCGGTGGTCTCGTCGCTGAAGACCACGTTGGGCTTCTGGATGCCGAGCGCCTCGAAGTAGGCGCGGAAGTACGGCGCCGTCGAGAACACGTTGAGCACCCGCGGGATGCCGATTCGGGTCGACCTGCGCTTGTCCCACGCCTCCTTCGAGCTGCGCCGGAAGTGGCGCGTGATCGCCGTTCGACGTAGGCCGAGCAAGCCCTGCCTGACCTCGACGTCCTCGACGGGCGTGCCCGCCTCGGGCATCGGCGCGGTGTCGTAGAAGTGCCTGAAGGCGAGGCCCGCCTCGTAGTCGACGCAGTTCGGGTACTGCTTGGCGAGCTTCTTTCGCTCGGCGACCAGCGCCACCATCGCGTCGTGCGACTCGACGGTCCCCTTCTCGCACGAGAAGCCGCTGATGTAGCGGCTCGAGGAGCCGTCCGGGCGCTCGGCGTCGATGAAGGTGCGCTTGCAGTTGTTCTCGCAGAAGTGGCAGGTCGTCGAGTCGTCGTTGCGGCTCGTGTACTCGACGGCGATCGCCGCATCGAGGCCGATGAAGCTCGAGCGCCCCTTGCGCTGGACCACCCGCAGCGTCTCGAAGGCCGCGCCGATGGCGCCCGCTTCGCCCGTGTGCGGGTGGACGTAGACCTCGGCGCCGGGCACGCGCTGCTGGATGTAGTCGACCTGCGCCTTGACCGCCGCGAGGTTGTACTGGGTGCCTCCCTGCAGGACGAACTTCTTCCCGAGCGCCGCCATGCGCGGGATCTGCACCACGTACTGCCAGACGTTCTTCGGCAGCACCTGCGCGAGCCCCGCGAGCAGCTCCTCCTTCGAGAAGCCCTCTTTCTGGAAGTTCACGCGATCGGTGTCGAGGAAGACCGCGCAGCCGTACGAGAACCTCGGCGACAGCTCCGCCTGGAACGCGACGTCGGCGTACCGGCGCACGTCGACGCCGAACTGGTCGGCCATCGCCTGCAGCAACATGCCGTTTCCGGCCGAGCACTGGTTGCTAAGTCGGAAGTTCGCGATGTCGCCGTTCTTCATGAACAGGACCTTGATGTCCTGCCCGCCGATGTCGCAGATGACGTCGACGTCGCCGAAGTAGCGCACCGCCGACATCATGTGCGCGACCGTCTCGACGACGTTCACGTCGGCGCGGACGACCTCTTGCAGCACGTCGGCGGCGTAGCCGGTGGCGCCGAAGCCGAGGATGTCGAGCGTCGCCCCCTGATCGGCGACGTGCGCGCGAAGGGCGGCGAGCAGCTCCTTCATGTCGGCGATAGGGTTGCCCTTGGAGAGCTGGTAGGCCTTCGCGAGGATCTCCCCTCGCTCGTCGACGAGCACGGCCTTGCTGGAGGTCGACCCGCCGTCGAGGCCGATGACGGCGCGCACGCGCTGGCCCGCCTCGAAGCGCGCCGGTTCGAACTTCGGAAGCCTGTACGTCTCGCGGAAGCGCTCGACCTCGTCGGCGCTCTTGGCGAGCGGCGGCCCCGCGCTCTCGCCGAGGCGCGCCTTGCGACCGTTCTGGATGTAGTCGGCCAAGCCCTCGAGGCCGAGGTAGCGCCCGACGCCCTGCTCCTCGTGCAGGCCGTACATCACGGCGCCGAACGCCGCGTAGTACTGGGCGTTGCTCGGGATGATGATCAGCTCCTCGATCGGCACGTCCTTCGGGTAGGCGTAGCCGCGCTCGTCCCACGTCTCGGGGATGCGCAGGCGCCAGCACTCCTGCAGGAACGGCAGGTAGGTGTTGGGCCCGCCGAGCAGCAGCACCTTGCTGCGCAGCGTGTTGCCGCGGGTGAGCACGCTGAGGTTCTGCAAGACGATCGCGTCGGCGAGCGAGCAGAGGACCTCCTCGCTCGGAATGCCCGACTTCACCAGATTGACGATGTCGGTCTCGGCGAAGACGCCGCACTTCGCGGCGACGTGGTGGAGCTTCGAGGCGTCGAAGTGGAGCTTGGTCACGAGCTCCGGGGGCAAGCCCACCTTGATCATGCACTTGTCGATCGTGGCGCCCGTGCCGGAGGCGCACTTGTCGTTCATGGACGCGATCGCCGTCTTCTTCTTC
>JAJXTK010000165.1 GCA_021783935.1 Myxococcales bacterium
CCGAGCCCGAGCCGCTCGACGGCGGGGCGCAGCTCGTCGAGCAGCTCGGCGATCGGCGTCGCTTGCAGGCGCGCGCGCGGCAGGCGCGCGAACTCCGAGAACTCCGAGACCAGGCGCCGCAGGGTGCCGACCTCCTCGGTGACGATCTCGAGCATCGTGTCGAGCAGCCTGCGCATCTTCGGATCGTCGCCGCCGTACTTGTGGTGGCACTCCTCGACGGCGAGCTGGATCGGCGTGAGCGGGTTCTTGATCTCGTGGGCCAGCCTGCGCGCCATGTCCTGCCACGCGCCGACGCGCTGCAGGTACTCGATGCGCGCGCGGCTGCGCTCGATCTCGCCGAGCATCCGGTTGAACGACGCGGCGAGGTCGCCGATCTCGTCGGTGCCGAGCTCCGGCACGCGCACCGCGAGATCGCCGCCGGCGACGCGCTGAGCGGCCTCGGCGACGCGCGACACGCGCCGCGAGACGTCCCGCGCCAAGAAGAAGCCCAGCGCCGCGGCGAGCAGGATCGTCGCCGAGAGCAGCAGCCCGAAGAACATCACGTTGAGGCGCACCCACTCGTGCCGGTTGCGCTCGAGCTCGTGGTAGAGCGCGACGAAGGCGGCCGCGTCCTTGCGGTGCTCGATGCGCGCGCGCTCGGTCGCGAACGTCGCGATCAACATGGGCGACTTGCCCGCGCCGGCCGGCGCCTCGTCGGGGAGCAGCGATTTGCACTGCGTGAGCACGTGCTCGCGCGCGAGGTCGACCGGCGTGGTCCGCGCGACGCGGGCGAGCCGCGTGAACTCCTTGTCGAGGTTCGGCGGCGCGTGCTCCGGCATCGGCGGCGGCGCGCGCCCTCCCGTGGTCGCGGGGGGCGCGCCCATCGTGCGCTCGAGGCAGGTCTCGAGCGGCAGGTCGGCGAAGACCTCGAGCGACACGAGCTCGATGAGCGGCGCCTCGCCCGTCGCCGGATCGGGGCGATCGGAGTAGGTCTCGAAGGCGGCGCGCAGCTCCTCCTCGACCTCCTTCGGCTCGCCGAGCATCGCGGCCGCGCGCAGCGGCTCGCGCTCGGCGATCGCCTCGGCGCGGTGCTTCATGTCCCCCTTGATCGCGCGGACCATCGGCCCGTAGGTCTCGAGCGACGCCTCGAGCTCCATGCCGACGCGCGGATCGTAGAAGACGTCGGAGGCGTTCTGCGCAAGCCGTCGCGCGAACAGCACGCCGATGGCGAGCGGCATCACCGCCATGAGCACCACGGCGGCCGTCAGGCGCAGCTCGATGCGCCCGAGCGCACGGCGGCGCGGCGCCGGTGGGCGCGCGCGCGTCGAGGGCGGCGGCTGCGTCGCGGGCACCGGCGGGGCTCACACGAGCGGATCGTCGATCTCGGGATCGCTCTTCTTGCGCTTGTCGACGCCGACGCGGTCGCGCACGTAGCCGACCATGCGATCGACGTACGACTCGAGCGCCGGCGCCTGGATGTCGGTGCCGGCGAGGATCCGCTCGACGTTGCGCGCGCTGTACTGCACGGGCGTCGCGAGCTGCTCGAGGAAGGCGCGCGGAGACTTGACGAAGCGATCGAGCCCCGGGGCGCGCAAGATCGCGCGCCCGACGTTCGCGGGGATGAAGCCGCGCGGCAGCCTGCGACCCGCGGCCTTGGCGAAAAGCTCGAAGGTGCCGCGCACCGTGAGCGGCGCCGGATCGACCAGATGGAAGGTCTGCCCGATGGCGCGCGGATCGCGCCCGATCGCGACGCTCGCGCGCGCGACGTAGTCGACCGGCGACAGGTGCAAGAGCGCGTCCCCCTCGGTGGGCACCGGCAGCGCGATCTCGGCCGGCGAGGTGAGCAGGAGCAACAAGAGCAGGTAGGGACCGTCGAGGCGGTCGACCTCGCCGGTGCGCGTGTCGCCGATCACCGTCGCGGGGCGCACGACGATCGAAGGGACGTCGGTCGCGGCGCGGACGATCTTCTCGGCGCGCAGCTTGGTCGCCTCGACGACGTTGCGCGGCCGCTGGCCGACGTCGAGCTCGCTCTCGAGCACCAGGCCGCGGCGATCACCCGAGACGTACGCGGTCGAGTGGTGCACGAAGGCGCGCAGGTGCGAGGCGGCGCGCGCGAGCTCGAGCGCCTCGCGCGTGGCCCGCACGTTCACCGCCTCGGCCGTCTGCTCGTCGACCCCCTGGTAGGTCACCTGCGCGGCGTGGTGGATGACGTCGACGTCCTGCGCGAAACGCATGAATTCCGGGCCCGAGAGCCCGAGATCCATCGACGCCGCGTCGCCGGCGAGCAGCGTGATGCGCGCGCGGGCCTCGCGCGGCAGCGAGTCGGCGAAGGCGCGCGCAGGCTCCTCGAACTTCGGGCGGACCACGGCCACCACGCGCGCCGCCGGGGCGAGGAGCACCTCCTCGGCGATCCGCCGCGCGAGCAGCGTCGGCAGCCCGGTGAGGACGACCGTCTCGGACATGGGGCGATTCTACCCGCGAACGGCGCGCGGCGCGCGCCCGCGCGCGTGATGCTAGCGTCCGCGGCGTGACGCACATGCCCACGATCTTCACCGGTCGCGTCGTCGCGGGCCCGCGCGACGAGCGCGCCGCCCTCCTGGTCTTCGACCCCGGCGCCGTGGTCGTCGAGGCGGGGCGCGTCGCCTGGATCGGCCCCCGCGAGGCGCTCCCGTCGACGTGGGCGAGGGAGGCCTTCGCGCGCATCGACGCGCCCCTCGTCACGGCGGGGCTCGTCGACGCGCACACGCACGCGGCGTGGGTAGGCTCGCGCCACGAAGAGTACGTGATGAAGCTGCGCGGCGAGGGGTACGAGGCGATCGCCGCGCGCGGGGGGGGCATCGCCGCGAGCATGCGCGCCGTCGAGCAGGCGAGCGTCGAGTCGATCGCCGACGCGCTCGCCGCCCGCCTCGCCCGCATGGCCTCCCTCGGCGTCACGACCGTCGAGGTCAAGAGCGGCTACGGGCTGCGCGCCGCGCTCGAGCGCCGGCAGCTCGAGGCGATCGCCCGCGTCTCGGCGCGCGCCGATCGTCCGCGCGTGGTCGCGACCTACCTCGCGCTGCACGCGCTGCCGCCCGAGGCCCGCGGGAGCGACGCCGCCCGGGCCGCGCACGTCGCCGCGGCGATCGCGCTCGTCGCCGAGCTCGCGCGCGCCGGGCTCGCGAGCTTCGTCGACGCCTACGTCGACCGCAACGCGTTCTCGGTCGACGAGGCGCGCCCGCTCGGCGACGCCGCCCGCGCGGCGGGGCTCGGCGTGCGGCTCCACATCGGCCAGTTCGCGGACGTCGGCGGCGCAGAGCTCGCCGCGGCCCTCGGCGCCGCCTCGGGCGATCACCTGGAGAGCACCTCGCGCGCCGGGCTCGACGCCATGGCGCGCGCGAACGTCGCCGCGACGCTCTTGCCGCTCGCCTCCTTCGTGCTCGGCCAAGCGCCCCCCGACGTCGCCGCCATGCGCGCGGCCGGCCTGCGCCTCGTCGTCGCGAGCGACGCGAACCCGGGCACCGCGCCGAGCGAGTCGCTGCCGCTCGCCATGGCCTTCGCCGCCCGGCTCTACGGCCTCTCGACCGCCGAGGTGATCCTCGGGGCGACTCGAAACGCCGCCTTGGCGCTCGGCCTCCCCGATCGCGGGCAGCTCGTCGTCGGCGCGCCGGCCGACCTCGTCGCCTGGGATCTCCCGCACGAGGAGGCGCTCCTGCAGCCGTGGGGCGTCTCGCGCGCGCGGCTCGTGCTGCGCGACGGCGCGCCGATCCACGAGGCGTCTCGCGTCGACGCCTGACGACGCGGCGCAACAAAACGACGGAGAGCCCGCCGGCGCGCGGCCGACGGACCCTCCGCGGGTCGCGAGCCTCTCAGCCGAAGCTGCAGAAGCCGCCGATGCAGGTCCCCGAGCAGCAGTCTGCGGTCGTCGAGCACGCGCCGCCGAGCTGCGCGCAGCTGATGCCGCCCGACACGCAGGTGCCGCCCTGGCAGACGCCGCCGGTGCAGCAGTCGGCGTCGGTCGTGCACGTGCCGGAGCCGATCGCGATGCACGCGCCGCAGGCGAAGCCCGTCGACGAGGTCGAGCTCGGCGTGCAGATGCCCGAGCAGCACTCGCCGCCGAAGCTGCACGCGGCGCCGTTGGAGTAGCAGGCGCCGCCGGCGTTCGCCTGGCAGCGCGAGACGCCGGTGGTGGTCTTGAAGCACCCCGCCTTACCGTTGGTGCAGCAGTTCTGCGAGGCGCCGAGGCCGCCGCAGACGTCGCCGTCGGGGACGCAGCTGCCGACCCTCACGCAGCGCCGGAGCCCCTGCGCGTCGGGCGTACCGCAAGACCCCGAGCAGCAGTCAGTGCTCTTGGTGCAGAAGTCCTGGTAGGGCTTGCACCCGCCGATCGGGTAGCAGTAGCCGACGCCCGTGCCGAGCCCCGCGGGCCAGCAGAGCGTGTTGCAGCAAGAGCGCAACCCGCCGCACGGCTCCATCGTCGGCACGCAGGCGTTGACCGGGCCGGCGCAGCGATTCGACGTCGGGTCGCAGATGCCGTCGCAGCACTGGCTGCTGGTGCTGCAGATGTCGCCGCCCGCGCGGCAGTAGGCGTCGAAGGTGCAGTAGCCGCCGATGCACTGCCCCGAGCAGCACTGGCTCGAGCTCGAGCAGGTGTCACCGAGGATCGTGCAGCTCGTGACCGAGGTCGACAGCCCCTGGCAGACGCCGCTGACGCACGAGTTGCTGCAGCAGTTGGTGGACGACGTGCAAGCGCCGCCGTCGTTCACGCAAACGCTCGTCGTGCCGCACTGGCTGCTGGTCGCGTCGCAGTAGAGGCTGCAGCAGGCGTTCGCCGCCGAGCAGCTCGCGCCGGCGCTCGCGCACTCGTTCGGGATGCTGCAGCGCTTGATGCCGTCGACGTCCTGATCGCACTTGTTCGAGCAGCAGTCGCTGTTGCTGGCGCACACCTCGTTGGTCAGCTTGCACGACGACGCCGGCACGTCGCAGACGCCGGCGTTGCAGTTGTCGGAGCAGCAGTCGGTGTTGACCTTGCACGGCTGGTGGAAGCTGAGGCAGGTCGCGCAGTTGACGCCGACGAAGCAGGTCGAGCCGCCGCAACAGCCGTTGGTGCACGACGTCGCGTCGCACACGCACGCGCCCGCGACGCAGTGCTGCCCCGCCACGCAGGCGACGCCGCTGCCGCACTTGCAGGCGCCGCCCGTGCAGTTGTCGGCGAGCGTCGCATCGCAGGCGGCGCACGAATTCCCGGAGCTGCCGCACTGGGTCATGCTCTCGGCGGTGATGCAGGTGCTGCCCGAGCAGCAGCCGCTGATGCAGGTCGAGGCGCAGCCGGCGCAAACCCCCGAGGTGCAGCTGTCACCCGCAGCGCAGGCGACGCACGTCGAGCCCCCCGTGCCGCACTGGGAGTTGCTCGTCGTGGTGACGCAGGTGGTGCCGTTGCAGCAGCCGGTCGCGCACGAGGTCGAGTCGCACACGCAGCTGCCGCCGACGCAGTGCTGCCCCGCGCCGCAGGCCGGGCCGGCGCCGCAGGTGCAGCTGCCGGCGGTGCACGAGTCCGACGTCATCGCGCTGCACGTGGTGCACGCGAGGCCGCCAGCGCCGCACGCGGCGGCCGATGCGACGTTGCAGGTGCCCGCGGCGTCGCAGCAGCCGGTCGGGCACGACGATAGGTCACAGACGCACACGTTGCCCACGCAGTGCTGACCCGCCACGCAGGCCGGGCCGGTGCCGCACGCACAGGCGCCGCTCAGGCAGCTGTCGCTGAGCGTCGGATCGCACGTCGCGCAGAAGGCGCCGATCGGGCCGCACGCGCTCATCGTCGGCGTCGTGCACGCAGTGCCGTTGCAGCAACCGGTCGTGCAGGAGGTCGAGTCGCAAACGCACGCGCCCCCGAGGCAGCGCTGCCCCGCGACGCAGGCCGCGCCGGCGCCGCACGAGCAAGCGCCGCCCGTGCAGCTGTCGGCCAGGGCAGGATCGCAGGTCGTGCAGGCGCCGCCGACGGCGCCGCACGCGCTGGTGGAGATCGTCGAGCACGTCCCCGCGCTGCCGCCCGCGCAGCAACCGCCCGGGCAGCCGACCGCGTCGCAGACGCACTTGCCGCCGGAGCAGTGCTGGCCCGGGCTGCACGCCGCGCCGCCGCCGCAGGTGCACGCGCCGCCGGTGCACGCGTCGGCGAGGGTCGGATCGCACGCGACGCACGCGACGCCGGGAGCGCCGCAGGCGCTGATCGACAGCGTGGTGCAGAGGGTCCCGGAGCAGCAGCCGCTCGGGCAGGTCGCCGGGTCGCAGGTCGTCGTGGCGTCGGTGCCGGTGTCGACGCCCGTATCGGCCGCGGCGTCGGTGCCCGTGTCGACGCCCGTGTCGGCCGCGGCGTCGGTGCCGGCGTCGACGCCCGTGTCGATACCGGTGTCGACGGCCGTGTCGGCCCCGGTGTCGACGCCCGTGTCGGTGCCGGTGTCGACGCCCGTGTCGGCCCCGGTGTCGACGCCCGTGTCGCTCCCGGTGTCGGCGGCCCCGTCGACGCCGCTGTCTGTCGCGTCGCCGGCCGCATCGGACCCGAGGTCCGCCGCGTCCTCGACGTCGGCGCCCGTGTCGGCCGTGTCGTCGCCAGCCGTGTCGGCAACGTCCTGGCCAGAGCCGTCGGCCGTGTCGTCGCTTGCCGTGTCGGCCGTGTCGTCCGAGACCTGGGTGTCGGGGTTGCCTTGCGAGTCGATCGAGATGTCGTCGCCGCTCCCGGTCGAGTCCTCCGTGACCCCGTTGGTCGTGATGTCACTGCCGCCGCAGCCGGCGACCAGGAGCGCGATCGGAATCAGGAATGGAGCGAAGACGCGAAGACGTAGAGACATGCAGACCCCCGCACGGGTGGAGCGCCAGCGGCGTCGAGCGCTCCGATGGTCTCATTCCCCCACCCCGTTGCGCGCCGAATTCAATTCGCCTTCGCGCGAGATTGCCGTCCGCAACGGACCTCATTCCGCTCGCGGCGAGCGGTACTTGCTCGGGATCATGAATCGGCCGCAAGTCGCGGTCGTGGAGGAGCCGACCCATCCAGCGGCCCGAGCGGCGCGCGAGCCTGCTCCTCGCCTCGCGAGGGAACAGTCGACCTCGCGGCGACATCGATCGCGAGGAAGCGCGCGGGCACAAAAACGGGAACGGACCCGAAGGTCCGTTCGTTCGTGACCGAGACTGGAGAAGAGAAGACGGCGCCGACGGCGCACGAAGAGCTACGAGAAGCGAAGGAAGGCCCCAAGCCGCAGTGACGACCAGCGTCCTAAGCGAAGGGAAGGAAGCTACGACTCGAGCAAGGAAGAGGGCGAGCTCGCGCGGCCACGCGGGCTCGCCCGGGGCTCCCGACCCACGGGAGACGAAGGAAGATCCGTCGAGCGGCGGACGTTCCGCACCTCTGCAGGGTCCGCGCCAGTTTCCCCGTCGAGCGCGCGCCACCGCCCGAAGCCGATTTTTGCACGATTCGATCGAGAAAACGCGTCTATGACGAGGCTGTCACACTTCGTGGGTACGCCCGGTGTCTGGCGTCTGCGCCCCGTCGCCCGCTCCGTTCGCAAGATTTTGCGGAGCTCGGCCATACCCACGGCATGACTACGCTGCGCGACGATGCCCTCGCCCGAGCATGACCTCGCCCGTGCGCGCCGGTACTACGACCGCTTCGCCGCGACCTACGAGGCGCACCGGGACGGGCACGGCCGCTATCACGATTGGCTCGACGCGCGCGAGGTCGAGTTCGCCGCGCCCGCGGTCGCAGGACGCGAGGTGCTGGAGGTCGGCTGCGGCACCGGGCTGCTGTTGCGAGCCTTCGCCCGGCTCGCGCGTCGCGCCGTCGGGGTGGACTTGTCGCCGAAGATGCTCGAGGCGGCGCGCGCGCGCGGGCTCGAGGTCGTCGAGGGGAGCGCGACGGCGCTGCCGTTCGCCGGCGCGTCCTTCGACCTGGCCGTGTCGTTCAAGACGCTGCCGCACGTCCCCGATCTCGCTCAGGCGCTCGCCGAGATGGCGCGCGTGGTGCGGCCGGGCGGGCTGCTCATCGTCGAGCTCTACAACCCGTGGAGCGTCCGCGCGCTCGTCAAGCGCGCGCTGCCGCTGCGTGGCGCGCACGGCGACGAGCGAGAGGTGCCCACGCGCTTCGACGATCGGGCCGCGCTCGAGCGGGCGCTGCCGGCGGGGTGCACGATCGAGCAGGTCCGCGGCCTGCGCGTGGTGACGCCCGCCGCGCGCGCCCTCGATCTCCCGGTGATCGGCCGCGCGCTCGAGTCGGCCGAGCGCGCGCTAGCAGACGGGCCGATCGGCGGCTGGCTCGGCGGTCTCGTGGTCTACCGTGTGCGGCGCGATCGAAGCTGACGCGACGAGCGGGCCACGTTTGCTACGCTGCATGGCGTGCGGCTCCTATGCATCTCCGACATCCACGGCGAGCTCCACGCCCTACGGGCGGTGCTCGCGACCGCCGAGCGCCGAGGCCACCACAAGGTCTTGGTCGCAGGCGACCTCTGCTATCCCGGCCCCGAGCCGCTCGAGACGTGGCGCGCGCTCGCCCGCGTGCAGGCGGTCTGCGTGCAGGGGGTGACCGACAAGGCGCTCGGCACGCTCGACCCCGCGCGCCTCGAGGCCGCGGCAGGCGACGTCGAGGAGCGGCGGCTCGCCCGCGCCTTCGCCGAGACGCGCAAGGACGTCGGCGAGCTGGTGCTCGAGCGGCTTCGGCGGCTGCCGACCTATCACCGCATGCCGCTCGAGAACGGCGGCGAGCTGCTGCTCGTCCACGGCTCGCCCGAGGATCCGACCGAGCCGTTCACGCACGACATGGACGACGAGGAGATCGCGGCGCTCATCGGCGACGACCCCGCCGACGTCATCGTCTGCGGCATGAGCCACATCCCCTTCGTACGCGAGGTGGCGAGCACGCTCGTCATCAACGTGGGGAGCGTCGGCGCGGCGCCCGGGGGCGAGGTCGCGCACGCGACGTTCCTCGACATCAGCACCGAGCACGGCATCCAGATCGAGCAGATCGAGGTGCCGCTCGGCGACGTCGAGGCGGTCGGCACCTGACCGCGGCGGGCGGGGCGCGCGCGCTACTCGCCCCACGCCAGATCGAGCCCGCTCGCGGCGTCGAGCCCGCCGCCGACGCGCCGATAGCCGCGCAGCAGCAGCGCCGCGCCGCGCACGCTGCGGGCGAGGGGCGTGGCGCGACGCAAGGACAGGCGCGCGAGCCAGCCGGTGCGCGCCGGCATGGGCGCGACCACGACGATCGCGCCGGCGACGGAGCGCGGATCCGGGAGCGCCTCGGCGAGCGCCGCGGGGGAGGTCGCGTCGATCGATGCGAGGATCGAGGCCGGGGGCACGATGAGCACGGCGTCGCCTTGCTCGATCGGGCCGACCAGGTCGGCGACGCGCGCGACGCCGAGCGGCGGCGTCGAGGAGACGAGCGCGAGGGTGACGCCGGTGGGCAAGCGCCAGCGATGCACGCGGGGCGCGATCGCGAGCGGCGTCGGCGCGGCGCTCATGCCTCGGTCGCCGGAGCTTGCGGCGTGACCACCTCGATGCGCCGCACCCGCCGCTCGTCGGCCTCGCGCACCACGAGCTCGACGCCGCCGACCGAGACGCGCGTGCCCGCGGTCGGGACCTTGCCGAGGTGCTCCATCATGTAGCCACCCACCGACACGAAGCCGCTGCGTTCGGGGAAGTGCACCGCGAGGCGCTCCTCGAGCTCGTCGACCGGGAGCGCCGCGTCGACGAGCAGCCGCCCGCCGCCGAGGTCCTGGATCGGGTCCTCGTCGTCGAGCTCGTCGCGGATGTCGCCGACCAGCAGCTCGAGGATGTCCTCGATCGTCACCATGCCGGCCGTGCCGCCGTACTCGTCGAGCACGATCGCCATGTGCAGGCGCTTCTGGCGCATCTCCTTGAGGATCGTCGAGACCTCCTGCCCCTCCTGCACGTAGAGCACGGGCTTGCGCACCAGATCCTTGAGGCTCGTCTTGTCGACCGCCCCCTCGCGCACGATGCGGAACAGATCCTTCACGTAGAGCAGGCCGACGATCTCGTCGATCTTCCCGTCGTACACCGGGTAGCGCGAGTGCCCCTCGGCGCTCACCACGTCGAGCACGCGCGAGAGCGGCGTGTCGAGCGCGATCGCCACGATGAAGGTGCGCGGGACCATCACCTCGGAGGCGACCGTCCCGTGGAAGTCGACCGCGGCCTGCAGCAGCTCGCCGTGCGGCAGCGCGCCGGTCTCCTGCCCCCTCTCGATGAGGTACTCCACCTCGGCCTCCGCGATGCGCGTGCTCTCGTCGGGATCGCTCGGGGGCAGACGCTGGCGATCGAGCTTCGCGACGAAGCGACCGACCGAAGCGAGCGGCAGCGCGAGCGGCAAGACCGCGAGCTCGAAGGGGCGCACGAGCCCGAGCAGCGGCTCGGCGAGCTCGGTCGCGCGTCGGCGCACCAGCACACCGAAGACCTCCGAGAGGAACCCGTAGACGCCGATCACGAAGGCCGCCGCGACGAACCCGCCGAAGCGCGGCCAGCGCTCGAAGCAGTAGGCGGCCGCGATGACCGACGCGAGCACGTGGCAGACGATGCGGCCGACCA
>JAJXTK010000166.1 GCA_021783935.1 Myxococcales bacterium
CAGCCGGCGGCGGGGGTCGCAACCCGCCGTCCCGAAGAGCCGTATGTGAACAGCACTCGTACGGTTCCGTGAGAGGCGCCCCCTGGCAACGGGGGGCGCCTACTCGAGGGGGCTGTTAGAACGCGGCCACTCGCTCAGCAGGAGAACCACACCCGGTCAATCAGCCACGCATGCCCAATCCCCGCTTGCGCGTATCTGGGCATCTTCTTACTTGCTCCGGCGCCGCGAGGACGTCGTCGTACGTCGCCGGCCGCTTCCTCGGCGCGCTCGCCATGCCGCAAACATAGCGCAGGGGCGCACCCACGCCGCGACGCCAGCGAGCTCGCGCCGAAGAGCTCACCCCCCGCCGCTCGCGACGCCCCCCTTGCCCCGCGCGATCGGCAGCTCGAGACCGACGCGCGCCCCCTTGTCCTCGCGGTTCTTCGCGTAGGCCCGCCCGCCGTGCGCGTTGGCGATGCGACGCACGAGCGCCAAGCCGAGGCCGAGCCCGGTGCGATCGCCGCCGTGCGAGTAGAAGCGATCGAAGACGCGCGACTCCTCGCCGGGCTCGAAGCCGGGGCCGTCGTCCTCGACCTCGAAGGCGAGCTTCCCCTCGCCGCCGACCACCCGCAGCCCCGTCACGCCGCCGCCGTGCCGACGGGCGTTCTCGAGCAGGTTCGCGAGCGCGCGCGGCAAGAGCGTCGCGTCGGCGGCGATGGTCTTGGGCAGCGCCCCCTCGGCCGAGAGCACGTCGTCGGTGAGCCCGGCGCGCTCGAGCGCGCGGGTGGCGAGCTCGATCGGATCGAGCTCGCGCATGGTGAGCGCGGCGAAGTCGAGGCGCGAGCTCGCGAGCAGCTCGCTGACGAGCGCGTCGATCTCGATGACCTCGCGCTCGAGATCGTCGAGCGTCTTGGCGTCGAGCGCCCCCTCGCGCGCGAGCTCGACGAGGATGCGGATGCGCGCGAGCGGCGTGCGGATCTCGTGCGACACCGCCGCGAGCAGCTCGCGCTGATCGGCGAGCTGCTTCTCGATCCGATCGGCCATCTCGTTGATCATGTGCGCGAGGTGCGCCTCCTCGCCGTGGAAGCCGCTCAGGCGCGCGCGCGCGCGGAGGTTGCCCTCGCCGATCTCGCGCGCGACGCGCCCGATCTCCGCGATGGGGCCGGACATGTGCCGCGCGATGCGCCCGGCGAACCCCCACAGCACCACCAGCGAGGCGAGCAGCGCGATGCCGAGCCGGCGCCCGGGGTGCGGCACGCGGTGGCGATCGGAGCAGATGTCGACGCTGCCGAGGACGACGCCGTCGCGCGCGACCGGCGCGGTCATCGCGGCGCGCACGCAGGTCGCGGGGCCGTGCTGGGTGAGCACCCGGCCGCTCGCGTCCTTCACGACCAGGTCGAGATCGAGGTTGTTCGCGAGGTTGCGCGCGAGCGCCTCGCGACGCTGCGGCGCGTCCCAGGTCGCGGCGAAGGCGTCGCCGACGAACCGGCGGATGCGATCGGTCTCGGTGCGCCAGGTCGGCTGGTTGGTCGACAACAGCGCGAACCCGCTGGTCACCAAGAGCCCCGTGAACAGCATCGCGGCGCTGAAGCCGACGAAGATCTTGCGGCGCAGGCTCGCGCGGAAGTAGTCGACGAGCCGACTCACGCTTCCTCGCGTGCCAACACGTAGCCGACGCCGCGCACGGTCTTGATCTTCTTGGGCGAGCGCGGGTCGTCGCCGAGCTTCTGGCGCAAGTGCGAGATGTGCACGTCGACCGTGCGCTCGTCGACGGTGACGTCGCCGCGCCCGGCCTCGGTGAGCAGGGCGTCGCGCGGCACCACGCGCCCGGCGCGGCGGGCGAGCGCGACGAGGATGTCGAACTCGATGCCCGTGAGCTCGACGACTCGGTCGCCGACCCGCACCTCGCGCGTGGCCACGTCGAGCGCCACGTCGCCGACGGCGATCTTCTCCGACAGCGCCGCCGGCTGCGATCGCCGCAAGACGGCCCGCAAGCGCGCGAGCAGCTCGCGCGGCGAGAAGGGCTTGGCGACGTAGTCGTCGGCGCCGATCTCGAGCCCGACCACGCGGTCGGTCTCGTCCCCTTTGGCGGTGAGCATGAGCACGGGGACCTTGCTCCGCGTGCGCAGGCGCCGCAGCACCTCGAGCCCGTCCATGCCGGGGAGCATCACGTCGAGCAGCACCGCGTCGAAGGCGCCGGCGTCGAGCGCGACGAGGCCGCGGGCGCCGTCGCCCGCCGTGGTGACGTGCACGTCGTTCTGCTCGAGGTAGGTCGCGAGCAGCTCCTGCAAACGCACGTCGTCGTCGATCAGCAGTACGCGCACGGCCATCGCCTCGAAGTTGTAGCAGATACGGAGAGGCTCACCCGATCGGGCGAGCTCGGCACGCTGGAGCTCGCGACGAGGAGCCTCGGCCCACGGACCGCTGACCAGCAGAGTCGAGGCTGGCTGCGAGCCATCGAACCCGCGGCCTCGACTCCCATCCCCCGCGCAGCGGGGAAGGGCCGGGGATGGGGGCCGCTCGAGGCGTCACTCTACCCCTTCACTTCCTCGCCCGATCGATCGCCGCCTCGGCGCACGCCTTGGCGACGTGCTCCTCGAAGTGGGCGCGACGCTCCATGCGATGGTGGCGCAGCGCCCGGAAGCCGTGTGCGTAGCCGAGCACGGTGCCGAGGCCGAGCACGACGATCAGGATCTTTCGCTGGATGGGGTGCATGACGATCTCCTCTCACCAACGCGGCGGACCCCAGCCGCCGCCGTCGCCGAAGCCGCCGCCGCCGCCGAACCCGCCGCCGAACCCGCCGCCGCGACCGAACCCGCCGCCGAACCCGCCGCCGCGACCGAACCCGCCGCCGAACCCGAAGCCGCCGCGCGTCTCGAGGAGCTCGGCGAAGGCGCGGCGCTGGCGCTCGTCGAGCGCGTCGTGCACCTTCGCCATCGCGCCGACGACGGCCTTGCGCACCGAGGCGATCGCGTCGTCGTGGCGCGAGAAGACGGCGCCCATGGCCTCGGCGTCGAAGTGCTCGCCGGCGAACGCGGCGGCCACGTCGCCGCGAGAGCGACGGAAGGCGTGGCGCGCGTCGCGCATCGCTTCGCGCAGCTCGTCGAACGCCTGGAAGATGACCTTCTCTTGGCCGGGCGTGGTGTCGAGCCGTTCGAGCAGCATCTGCACGAACGCGCGCGGACCGAAGCCGTGACCGCCGTGCGGGCCGAAGCCGCCGTGGGGGGGCCACCCCTCGTGCGCCCAGCCGCCGTGGAACCCGTGGCCGTGAGGCCCGCCGCCGCAGCCGCGTCCGAAGCCGCCGCCGTGACCCCAGCCCCACCCCCAACCATGTCCGTGGCGCAGCACCTTGATCAGGCCGATCAGGCAAAGCGTCCCGATGAGAAAACCCAACATGTCGCAAACCTCCGCGATGCGCGCGCGACGCTCGACGAGGAGCGCGCGCGGAGGCCGCTGCGCGCCGACCTCGCGCTACACGGTGCGAAGCGACTGTGAAGGGCGCCGGAGTCCGGCGGTAGAGAAGTGCAAATGCGCGACGCTGCTGCCGCGCTCCGTCAGCGAGCCTCGCCCGCGTGATCGATCGCGCTGTGGAGCAGCTCGTGCACGTGCGCGTCGGCGAGCGCGTAGAAGACGTGCTTGCCGGCGCGCCGACGCTTGACGAGCCCCTCGGCGCGCAGCAGCCGCAGCCGCTGGGAGACGGTGGAGAGCGCCTCGTCGAGCGTGTCGGCGAGCTCCGAGACGCACACCTCGCCGCCGGCGAGCTGCACGAGCAAGAGCAGCCGATCGGCGTCGCCGAGGGCGCGGAAATACGAGGCGGCGCGCTCGGCGATCGCGCGCGACACGTCGCGGGCGCGCGCGTGGGGGGCGTGCGGCTCGTCGCAGCGCGCGTCGTCGGTCGGCGGGCTCACTCGGTCACCGGGCGCGGAGGATAGCGCGCGCGGGGCGAGGTGCGCACGGTGGGCCTGTTTTCGAGGTGATTCGCGATCGCTTCACGGCTCGTGCAAGTGATGAAGCCGCAAAGCGACGACTGTCGGATTGATCGACACCGCCCGAGGACGTACAGGGGCTCGCCGAGGATTTGGATGAGCCGCCCCCGTCGCCGCAGCCCCGCCCTCGCCACGCTGGCGAGCGCGCTCTTGGTCGCGGCGCCGGCGCTCGCGCAGCTCGTCGCGCAGCGCGCGGCGCCGGCCCCGCCGCCGGAGTTCCCCGCGTCGGTCGCAGCGCGTCCGGTCCGCGTGCTCCTCGAGCTGCGGCTCGATGACCAGGGGCTGGTGACGGGCGCGAGGGTGGTGCGCAAGACCCCCGACGACGCCGAGGCGATCTTCGAGGAGCGCGCGATCGACTACGCCAAGGGGCTGCGCTTCTCTCCCGCGACGAGGGACGGAAAGGCGATCAGGTCGCGCATCGAGTTCGGCGTCGAGTTCGATCCGGCGGCATTGGCATCGGCATCGGCATCGGCATCGGCATCGGCTTCGGCGTCGGCGTCGGCGTCGGCGTCGGCGTCGGCGTCGGCATCGGCATCGGCATCGGCATCGGAATCGGCTCCGGCATCGGCATCGGCTTCGGCTCCGGCTCCGGCTTCGGCTTCGGCATCGGCTTCGGCTTCGGCCGCGCCTGCGCCGTCGGCCAGCGCGGCGCCGAGCGAGCCGGCGCCTGACGTCACCGAGCCGCAGCACATCGAGGTGGTCGGCCACCCTGACGATCGCGGCCGCGGCACCTCGGACTTCCGCATCGCGCCGAAGGAGCTCGCGATCGTGCCGCGCGCGAACGCCTCGCAGATGCTCACCTTCGCGCCGAGCATCATGCTGAGCAATGAGGGGGGCGAGGGGCACGCGGAGCAGGTGTTCCTGCGCGGCTTCGACGCGCGCGAGGGGCAGGACCTCGAGTTCAGCGTCGGCGGCGTGCCGATCAACGACTCCGGCAACCTGCACGGCAACGGCTACGCCGACACGCACTTCATCATCCCGGAGCTCGTCTCCTCGCTGCGCGTCATCGAGGGGCCGTTCGATCCGCACCAGGGCAACTACGCGGTCGCTGGCAGCGCCGACTACGAGCTCGGGCTCGATCAGCGCGGGCTCACCTCGAAGTTCACCTACGGCTCGTTCAACACCAAGCGCTGGCTGGTGCTCTGGGGGCCGCAGGACGAGTCGTCGCACACCTTCGGCGGCGCGGAGCTCTACAAGACCGACGGCTTCGGGCAGAACCGCGCAGCCGAGCGCGCCTCGGCGATGGGGCAGTACGAGCAGCCGCTCGGCAGTCACAGCGTGCTGCGCATCACGGGCACCGCGTACGCGACGACGTTCCAGACCGCCGGCGTCATCCGCGAGGACGACTACAAGGCCGGCCGCATCGGCTTCTACGACACCTACGATCCCAACCAGGGGGGCGACGCCTCGCGCTACTCGATCGCGCTCGACTACGAGAGCAAGGGGGATTCGGTCGGCTATCGGCAGCTCGTGTACGTCATCGACCGCAGCATGCGGCTGCGCGAGGACTTCACCGGCTTTCTGCTCGACGTGCAGGAGCCGCTGCAGAACCCCCACCAGCAGCGCGGCGATCTGCTCGATCTCCAGTACGACGGGGTCACGATCGGCGCGCGCGGCTCGGCCCGCTTCAAAGGGGTGCTCGGCGAGCTGCCGCAGGAGCTGGAGCTCGGCTACTTCGCGCGCGGCGATCACACGACCTCGACGCAGTACCGCATCGAGGCGGCGACGCAGCACCCCTATCACCTCGACACCGACCTCACCTCCGACCTCGGCGATCTCGGCCTGTACGCCGACGCCAACCTGAAGCTGCACAAGCTGCTCACGCTGCGCGGCGGCCTGCGCGCCGACATGTTCGCGTTCAACGTGCTGAACAACTGCGCGGCGCAGAGCGTCTCGCACCCCTCGCCGGCGAACCCGCCGGGCGACGCGTCGTGCTACTCGCAGGAGAACCTCGGCGCCTACCGCGAGCCGGTGCAGCGCTCGTCCACCGCGAGCCTCGCGTTCTTGCCGCGCGCGACGGCGATCTTCGGGCCGCTCGAGGGGTTCACGATCTCGACGTCGTACGGGCAGGGCGTGCGGTCGATCGATCCGATCTACATCTCGCAGGGGCTCGACACGCCGTTCGCGAGCATCAAGTCCTACGAGGGGGGGGTCGGCTACCAGCTCGCGACCGACGCGGTGACGCTGAGCGCGCGCTCGGTGGTGTTCGTGACCAAGGTCAATCGCGACCTCATCTTCGACGAGACGGCCGGCCGCGCGACGCTGGCCAACGGCACGACGCGCAACGGCTGGCTCGGCAGCGCGCGCGTCACGGGGAGCTTCTTCGACGAGTCGGCGAGCGTGACGGTGGTGAAGTCCGAGTTCGACGACACGCACCTGCTCGTGCCGTACGTGCCCGATCTGGTGGTGCGCTCCGACTCGGCGCTGTTCCACGAGCTGCCGTGGACGTTCCAGGGGCGCCGGCTGCGCGGCGCGATCGGCGCGGGGGTCACCTACGTCGGGCACCGCGCCCTGCCGTACGGCGAGAGCAGCGACGTGATCTTCACGGTCGACACCAACGCGACGATCGCGTGGCGCGGCTACGAGCTCGGCCTCGCGGTGACCAACCTGCTCGATCGGCGCTACGCGGTAAGCGAGCTCAACTACCGCTCCGATTTCCGCCTCGATACGTCGAGCTCGGCGTCGCTGGTGCCGGCGCGCCACTTCATCGCCGGCGCGCCGCGCGCGATCATGTTGACCGTGGGCGGCAACGTGGGAGGAGGCTGAGATGCGACGCCTGCTCGCGGCAGCGCTGCTCTCGGTCGGGATCGCCGCCCCGCTCGCGTGCGTCGGCACCACCGGCAGCGGCCTGGTCACCTTCAAGGCCTACGCGTCGGGCCCGCACGACGCCGACCCGACCAAGCCGTTCGAGTTCGACAGCGGGCGCGGCTACCACGTGGTGCTCACCAAGGCGCAGCTCCACGTGGGCGCGGTCTACCTGAACCTCTCGGCGCCGATCTCCGGGGCGCAGCCGACCAGCTGCGTGCTCCCCGGCGTCTACGTCGGCGAGGTCACCAAGGGGCTCGACGTCGACGTGCTCTCGCCGAAGCCGCAGCCGTTCCCGGTCATCGGCGACGGCACGGCCGACCACGCGGTCACCGGCGAGGTGTGGCTCACCGGCGGCGAGATCGACGCGCTCGACGACCCGACCGTGATCCTCGACCTCGCAGGGACGGCGACCAAGGCGGGGGTGAGCTACCCGTTCGCGGCGACGTTCACCATCGGCCAGAACCGCAAGCGGCCGCCGCTCGACCCTGCCCTGCCGGGCTCGAACCCGATCTGCAAGCAGCGCATCGCGACGCCGATCCCGGTCGACGTCACCCCCTACGACGGCGGGTCGCTCTACCTCGAGATCGATCCGCGCGGCTGGTTCGGCGACGTCGACTTCGCGGTCGTCCCCGAGGCCCAGACCTCGCCGCCGCTGTATCAGTTCGTCGACTCGTCGGCGCCCGACGTCGACTACGCCTCGCGCAACCTCTTCAACGCCTTGCGCGTGAGCATCGGCGTCTACACCTTCACGTTCCGGTGATGGGCCGCATGCACACCCCTGTCCTGAATCGGCCTCACTTCGGTCCGCCCGCGACGGGGAGCGAGCGCCGCTCCCCCGCCGCTTCGTCGGCGACGGTGCGCCTTCAGCGCCTCGGGCCTCGCACCGCTCGGATCTGGGCGAGCGCGGCGCTGCTCGCGGCCTCGGTCGGCTGCGGCTCGAGCACGCCGGCGAGCCCCGGCGGCGACGGCGGCGTCGGCGGCTGCACCAACCCCGCCGACGGCGGCCTCTGCCCGTTCGTGTCGCCGGGGGCGAGCGCGCCCAAGGGGCAGATCCTCGTGACCGCGTCGGGCGAGGCGCTGGCCCTCGGCGGCTACGCGTTCCCTGCCCCCGCGCCCGACTCCCCCGTGTTCGTCGACGGCTGGTCGGTGAAGTTCACGCACGTGCTCGTCACGCTCGATCACGTCCGCCTCCACGAGAACCCCGACACGGCGCCGACCGATCAGCGCCAGATGGGCGCGCTGGTGGCCGAGGTCGACGGCCCTTGGGCCATCGATCTCCACAAGGGGGGCCCGCTCCAAGGGGCCGGCGGCTCGGGCGAAGAGGCGGTGCCGCTCGCGGTGATCCCGAATTTGAACCTGAAATCGGGCGCCCCCGCGTTCGATCCGACGGTGCGCTACGCGTTCGGCTTCGACACGGTGCCGGCGACCGAGAGCGCGTACGACGTCGATCTCGACGCCGAGGGGCGCGCCCTCTACCAGCAGATGATCTCCAAGGGGTACACGGTGCTCTACGCCGGCACCGCGAGCTTCGTCGGCGGCCCGAGCTGCTCCTCTCCGACCACGAGCTACGACTTCTCGCAGCTGCCCATGGTCGTCGACTTCCAGCTCGGCTTCGCCTCGCCGACGACGTACGAGAACTGCCAAAACCCCGATCTCACGGGGGGCGCGTTCCCCGGCGAGGAGGCGCAGCGCGGCATTCAGATCAACCAGGGCACCTGGACGCGCGCGCAGCTCACCGTCCACACCGATCACCCCTTCTGGGAGACGATCGTCCACGACGGGCCGATGCACTTCGACATGCTCGCCGCGCGCAAGGTCGGCGTCGCGCACGCGAGCGTCACGCTCGACGACGTCGTCGGCGTCGATCCGACCTACATCACCGATTCGAACGGCGTGGGGGTCCCCTGGCGCAGCTGCGTGTCGACGTACACCGCCCAGGCCGGCGTGCTGTCGTTCGACGCGGTGAACCTGCCGGTGAACCCGAGCGCCGCGCCGAGCCAGGCGCTGCGCGATCTCTATGACTTCATCGTCTACAACCAGAGCACGCAGGGGCACCTCAACTCCGACGGCCTCTGCGCCGTCGAGCGGCGCTACCCCTCGCCGCCGTGACGCGCGCGCGCCGCACGACGGCCCCCACCCCAAGCCCTCCCCCGCGGTGCGGGGGAGGGAGGTTCGTCGGAGTTTCTTGGGCTCTGCACCCTTCCCTCGCACCGCGGGGGAAGGGCGGGGATGGGGGCTGTTCAGGCCGGTCGGGGCCGAACTTGGAGCCGTCGTCCTAGCTCCCCGCGAGGTCGAACTGCTCGATGTGGTACTCCTTGTGGGGCACCAGCATGATCTGCCGCTGGTAGCGCTTCTCGGCCTCTTTCAAGGTCACGCGCTCCTCGGACTGGAGCAGATCGACGACGCTCGGGTGCGCGTTGACGATGACCTTGTAGCCGGGGATCGACATGCGCTCGCGCCGGATCTGGCGGAGGATCTCGTAGGCGATGGTCGTGCGCGACTGCAGCTGGCCGGTGCCGTCGCAGTAGAAGCACGCCTCGTGGAGCGTGCGGCCGAGCGACTCGCGCGTGCGCTTGCGGGTCATCTCGACGAGGCCGAGCTCGCTGATCCGGTTGATCGAGGTCTTGGCTTTGTCGGCGGTGAGCGCCTGCTCGAGCGCGCGGTAGACCTTCTCGCGGTTGCTCGCGCGGTCCATGTCGATGAGGTCGAGCACGATGAGGCCGCCGATGTTGCGGAAGCGCAGCTGATAGGCGATCTCCTGCACCGCCTCCATGTTGGTGTTGAGGATCGTGTCCTCGGGGTCCTTGTTCCCTTTGCCGACGTAGCGCCCGCTGTTGACGTCGATGGCCGTGAGCGCCTCGGCCTGGTCGATGATCAAGTAGCCCCCGCTCGGCAGCGGCACCTTGCGCGAGAGGGCGCGCGCGATCTCGTCCTCGAGGCCGTAGGCGTCGAAGATCGGCTCGTCGCCCGAGTACAGCTCGATCGCGCCGGTGCGCTCCGGCATGAACATCTCGATGAAGCGCTTGAGGCGCTGGTACTGCTCGGGGTCGTCGATGACGATCTTCTCGATCTCGTCGGTGAACATGTCGCGCGCGGTGCGCAGCACGACGTCGAGCTCCTGGAAGAGCAGCGACGGGGCCTTGACGGGCTTGGGCTCGGTGACCCCCGACTCCTTCTTCTTGGCGATCTCGCCCCAGAGCCGCACGAGGTAGCCGACGTCGGCCTTGAGCTGCTTCTTGGTGAGCCCCTCGGCCACGGTGCGCACGATGAGCCCGCCCTGCGGCGGCTTCATCGACTCGATCGCCTCGCGCAGCCGGCGACGCTCGAGGTCGCTGCCGATGCGGCGCGAGACGCCGATGTGCTCGACCGTCGGCATGTAGACGACGTAGCGGCCGGGGAGCGAGATGTGGCTCGAGACGCGCGCCCCCTTGGTGCCGATCGGGTCCTTGGTCACCTGCACGATGACCTCCTGCCCCTCCCTGACGACCTCGTTGATGGGCGTCGATCGACCGAGGCGCAGCCCGCCGTCGCGCTCACGCCGCGCGCGCTCGTCGCCGCGCTCGCGCTCCTTGGCTGGCTGCGCGGCTCGCTCGCGCTCCTTGGCCGGCTGCGCCTGCGGCTGCGCGGCTCGCTCACGCTCCTTGGCCGGCTGCGCGGCTCGCTCACGCTCGCGCCCTCGCTCGCGGCCGCGACCCCGCTCGCGCCCCTCGCGGCGCTCCTGCGGCTGCGGC
>JAJXTK010000167.1 GCA_021783935.1 Myxococcales bacterium
AACGAGGGGGAGCGAGCGCCGCTCCCCCTCGAGCTCCCCCACCGTCACGCGAGGAGCGCGAGGAGCTCTTCGCGCGTGATCGACGCGGCCGCGCTGCCGTCGGCGAGCGCGGCCTCGGCGATCGCGCGCTTCTTCTGCTGCAGGGCGAGGATCCCCTGTTCGACCGTGTCCTCAGCGACGAGCTTGTAGACGAAGATCGGCTTGTCCTGGCCGATGCGGTGCGCGCGGTCGGCGGCCTGGTCCTCGACCGCGGGGTTCCACCACGGGTCGAGCAGAAAGACGTGATCGGCGGCCGTGAGGTTCAGGCCCGTGCCGCCCGCCTTGAGCGAGACGAGCAGCACCGGCGGCCCGCCGTCTTCGAGGGGCGTCTGGAAGCGCGCCACGACGCCGGCGCGATCGGTCGTCGAGCCGTCGAGGCGCGTGAAGGCGATCCCTTCGCGACGCAGGTGCGGCTCCACCAGATCGAGCATCGAGGTCCACTGCGAGAAGACGAGCGCCTTGTGGCCGTCGGCCGCCGCGTCGGCGAGCTTCTCGACGAGCAGCTCCACCTTCGACGACGTCTCGGCCTTCTGCCCCGGGACGAGCGCCGGATGGCACGCGGCTTGGCGCAGGCGCAAGAGCGCCTCGAGCGCCGCGAGCACGTTGCCCTCCTGCGCGAGCCGATCGAGCAGCTCCTTCTGCGTGGCCGCGCGCACGGCGTCGTAGACGGCGCGCTCCTGCTCGTCGAGCTCCACGGTCAGCACGACGTCGGTGCGCGGGGGCAGATCGCGCGCGACCTCGCGCTTGAGGCGTCGCAGCAGGAAGGGGCGGATCACCTCGCGCAGCTGCGCCGCCGCGCCCGCCTCCCCCTCGGCGATCGGCCTCTCGTAGCGATCGCGGAAATCGCTGCGCCCGCCGAGCAGCCCGGGGCTCGCGAAGTGGAAGAGGCTCCAGAGCTCGTCGAGGCGGTTCTCGACCGGCGTGCCCGAGAGCGCGAGCCGAAAGGGGGCCTTCAGCCGATAGGCTGCGCGCGCCGCCTGCGAGTCAGGGTTCTTGATCGCCTGCGCCTCGTCGAGGACCACGGCGCTCCATCCGACCTTCTCGAGCGCGTCGACGTCGAGGCGCGCGATCGCGTAGGTCGTGATCGTGACGTCGGCGGCGGGATCGAGCGCGCGCCGCGGGCCCTGGTAGCGGCAGACGCGCAGCGACGGGCGGAACTTCGCGACCTCGTCTGCCCAGTTGTGCACGACGCTCTTCGGGCAGACGACCAGCGCGCGTCCGCGCAGCGAGGCGATGGCCTGGAGCGTCTTGCCGAGCCCCATGTCGTCGGCCAGCACGGCGCCGAGCTCCGCGTCGCGCAGGAACGAGAGCCAGTCGCTCCCCTCGCGCTGGTAGGGGCGCAACGTCGCGCGAAGATCGCTCGGCAAAGGCGCGCGCGGGATGCGCTCGAAGCTCGCGAGCGTGTCGGCGAGCTTGGCGAAGCTCGGCGGCGTGGGCTGCTCGAGCGCCTCGCAGAGGCGCGCGACCTGCGGCGCGGCCGCCTTGGGCACCTCGCCACGCTCGTCGCGCGCCGCGAGCAGATCGGCGAGCCGCCGCCCGTGCTTCTCGAGCCAGTCGATCGGCAGCGGCGCCCACCCGCCGCCGTCGAGGGGCACCAGCTCGAGCCCCTCTTGCCACGCGCGCACCACTGCGCCGGCCGAGGCGTGCTTGGCTGGGCCGCCCGACGACGACTCGGCTTCGAAGACGACGTCGAAGCGCGTCCCCTCGGCGCGCGTGTCGAGGCGCGGCTTGAGCGCGCGCGAGGCGAGGATCGCCTGCTCGGGGTCGTGCACCGCCCACGCCTTCAAGCGCGCGGAGAACTGGATCGCGTCGCGCCCGCGCAGATCGACGCGCCGACCGGGCGCGAGGTTGAGATCGTCGCGCAGGCGCGCGAGCAGCCTCTTCTCGGCCGCCTCGTCGCGCACCGGGACGTCGCCGCCGAGGTGCACGAGCTTGCCGTCGTGCACGCGCGCCTGCGGCGGATCGCCATAGACGAGCAGCGGCACGACGGTCAGCGACGCGTCGAACCCCTCGGGCCCGCGCACGTTGGGCTGCGAGAGCTCGAGCAGGATGCGCGGCTTGAGCGTGCGCGCGCGCTTGGGCAGCCGCGCGCTCCTCACCTCGACGTCGAGCCGCTGCTCGAGGCTCGGCAGGACGTCCGTCACCAGCTCCGCGATGCGCGTGGGCTCGAAGCTGCGGGTGCGCGGCAGCTTCTCGAGCAGCTCGCCCGACAGCTCGACCTCGCCGATCGGCCTCAACAGGTCCAGCGCCCCTCCGCCTTGCGCGCTCGCCGCCCCGGCGACGCGAACCACGCCGCGCGCGACGACCTCGGTCACGACCGGCGCGCGCTCGATGCGCAGCGACACCCCCGCCCCCTCGTCGACGACGACCGCGCGCGGCCGCACGGGCTCGCCCGACACGCGCACCGGCGCGCCGTCGAGGCGAACGTCCCTCGCCCCCGCGAGCAGCGCGAAGAGCTCCGGCATGCGCGCGACGGGCAAGAACGGCCGCGGGTTGCCCTGGACGATCCGATCGATGGTGAGGTCGTCGTGCTCGGGTAGCAGCGTCGGCGCCACGCCGCGCGCGATCGCGCTGGCGAGGCCCACGGTGAGCGGCCGCTCGCGCCCGTCGTCCTCGACGAGCGAGCGCTCGAGGTAGAGCGATCGATCCTTGCGCACGAGGCGGTAGCCGACGTGGGAGCGGGCCGATTTCGGGCGCGTCGAGGGGGATCGAGCCGGAGCCGATGCCGGAGCCGGAGCCGGAGCCGGAGCCGATGCCGGAGCCGATGCCGGAGCCGGAGCCGATGCCGAAGCCGAAGCCGGAGCCGGAGCCGATGCCGGAGCCGAAGCCGATGCCGATGCCGCCCCCGTCTCCTCCACCGCCTGCTGCGCCGCGATCACCGCGGCGGCGACGTGCTCGCACGGATCGGCTCGGCCGCCGCAGTCGCACGTCCACTCCACGTCCTCGGGGTAGAGCGTCACGCTCGGCGGAACGGGCTTCAGCGGCACGCGCACGCGCGCGTCGATCTGCGTCGTGCCCTGCGACTCGATCACGACCGACCCCTCGCGCGCCAGCTTCACGCCGAGCGACCACAGACCGGCGGGGCACTTCTTGCGGACGGCCTCGAAGATTGCCTTCACGGAGCTCTCGTACGCGCGGGGGGACGCCTGTCTAGCAGGCCGGCGACAAACGGCCTGCGGAAACTGGGACCGTCAGCGGGCTGGGCTCGATCGCCCTGGAAATCGCGGCATGACACGGGTGAGGCTCGGCCGGTCTCGCACAAACTCCAGCGCCGGCCAGCAGCGACCGGGGCGCTTGGCGAAGCGCGGCCGCCCCGAATCGCGCCGCGCGCGCGGAGTGACTACGGTGGAGCTATGGGTCCGCTTCGTTGGTTCGCGCTCGTCTGCCTCGTCGCCGCAGGCGCCTGCGGCAACCCCGACGCGTCGCCATCCTCTTGGGACGCCGGCGTGACTCACGCCGACACCGGCCTGCCGATCTGCGGCAAGCTCGGCGATCGCGGCAACTCGAACGGCGTGGGCAAGTACTGCAACGCGCTCGGCGCCTGCCCGACCAACGTCCAGGCCTCGATCTGCGCGATCTTGGGCGATGCGTCGCAGCACTACTGCACGATGTTCTGCCAGTCCCCCGACGCCGGCGTCGCCAACCCGTGCGGCGCGGGCGCGAGCTGCCGCTGCGATCGCATGCAGGGGCTCTGCAGCTGCGTCCCCGAGGCGTGCCAGTAGGCCGCTTCGGCTGCGGTAGGCGCGGCGCGCCGCGAGCCCGCCGCGCCCGCCTCCGCTCGCTCACGTCGGGGGCGGCGTCGCGCAGTAGCCGTTGATGCACAGATCGGCCGCGTTGCAGCAGTCTGCGGCCGTCGCGCACTTCTCGTAGTCGGCGGCGCATCCCCCCGCGATCGACGTGCACTGCGGCGGCCCGGCGTCCGACGATCGGCAGTAGCCGCCGCAGCACTCGTCGCCGGACTGGCAGGTGGTGCCGTCCTTGTTGCAGGGGTCGAGCACCCAGAAGCCGCGCAGGTTGTCGGCGCCCGACTCCTGGCCGTCGAGGTAGAACGCCGGGTGGCTCGGATCGACGCCGTCCTTCGGGGCGAGATCGATCGCGGCGACCCACAGCTTGCCGTTCTCGTCGTTGTTGGCCTTGGAGGGGAGCGTGTTGCCGTACGAGCGGTGGCTCGTGAACACGACCCAGAAGTAGCCCCCCACCGCCTCGGGGAGCACCGTCGGCGCGAAGTTCAGCCCCGGATCGTTCGCCGGCAGGTAGGAGCCCGAGGCCGCGTAGCCGTCGAGCGAGTCGAGCCGGGTGACGACGTGCGTGCTCGCGTCGGTGACGTAGAGATCGCCGGTCGCGTTCCTGTCGGTCTCGAACTGGGGGTTCGACCCCGCGTGGTAGATGATCCACTTGTCGTCGGGGGTGAAGGCGGGCCAGGCGAGCGTGAGCGTCGGGTTCGACGCGATGTCGACGAGCCCGCCGAACGTCTTGGTCGACGCCGAGTAGGTCATGAGCGCGAGGGTGCGCCCGTTGCCCGTGTCCTCGCGGTTGAACGCGACGAACTTCCCGTCGGGCGAGAAGGCGGGGGTGCCGCCGCTCTGCACGGCGCCGTCCCAGCTCGGGGTCGGGAGGCTCGCGCCGGTGTGCGTGTCGTAGAGGCGCGAGGCCCTGCCCGTCCACGTTCGGTAGTTCGTCGCGGAGATGACGAAGCTGCCGTCTGGGTAGATGCCGCCGTAGGTGAACTGCTGGCCCGGCATCGCCTTGAGCGTCGCGCCGCCGTTCTTGAGGTCGTAGCTCGCGCTCGACGACAGGGTCGCCGCGGCGACGAGCGTGGAGCCGTTGGCGCTCGCCGTGTGGCAGACGTTGCCGCAGCCGCTCTTGAACGGCGTCGGCTGGGTCGCGCCCGGCGCGATCTTCATGATGCCGACCGAGCCCGAGCCGCCGAGCATCGCGGAGCCGTAGGTCTCGTAATAGATCGTGCCGCGTGCGCTCCCTTGCGCGATGGTCCACGTCTCGGCGATCGGCCCCGTGACCTGGCCGCCGGAGGTCTTGGTGACCTCGACCTTCACTGCGTCGGTGCCCTTGGCGGCCTCGGTGACGGCGAGCCAGCTCGCTGCGGGGAGCGTCACGCGCGCGGGGCTCGAGGCGCCGAAGTACCCCTTGTATTCGAAGGTGCCGAAGGTCACGTGGACGTACATCGCCGTCGGCGCCGCGCCCCCGAATTGGAGCGTCGGCGGCAGCAGCCTGCGCGGGAAGACCGTCTTGTCGTAGGGGTAGAGCCACTTGAAGGTCGCGTCGGCGCTGCCGCCGGCCTCGAGCGCCGCCTGTGTCGCGGCGTCGACGTTGCCGGGGTTCTCGACGATCGAGCAGACCCCCGCGGTGCACGTGCCGCCGGCGGCCTGGCAGGTCGGATCGCACGGCGGCGGCGGAGGGGCGGCCTCGAACATGGCGACCCCCGTGTCGAGCACGATGCCCGCGTCGTCGCCGCCGAGCCCGGAGCCGATGTCCGCCGAGACGCTGGCGTCGCTCGCGTCGTCGGGGTTCGCGGAGGTGCTCGGGCCCGAGGAGCACGCGGCCACCACGGCGCCGCACGCGATCGAGAGGGCCACCCACAGCGCCGAACGACCGCGTCTCGTCTCGAACATGGCGACCTCCACGTGCAAAGCGAAGCATCGAGGGTACCACGCGGGCCCGAGCGTTCGAGGCGCCCGCGGGCGCATCGAGCCTTTCGCGCGTGGCGGCCCCATGGCACGTGTCCTTGATGTCTCCGCGCACGGGGTCGATCGTGGGGGTGATCTTCGCCGGTTCGGTGCTGCTGTCGGGGTGCGAGCGCGGGTCGCCGGGGGGTTCGGCGGCGGGATCGGGGTCGGCGGCGGGATCGGCTGCGGCGGCGGGATCGGGGTCGGCGGCGGGATCGGCTGCGGCGGCGGGTTCGGTTGCGGAGAGCGCGGCGGTCGCGCTGGCGGCGAGCGCGCTGGTGTTCTCGATTCCGATCGCGGTTCGGCCGGGCGCGGTGGTGCGGGTCGGTCGCAGGGGCGCGGCGATCGTCGACGGCAAGATCGAGCTGCGCGGCTCGGTCGGCCAGACGCTGACGGTCACCGCGCGCGCGCCCGACGGGAAGCTCGCGGTCCAGAAGGTCACCCTCGAGGCGGAGGGGCCGGTGCCCGCGACGATCGATCTCGCGCGGTGAGGCTCAGCCGAACGCGCGCCCCATGACCGCGATCATCGCCGCGACGTCGGCGCTGCCGCACAGCTCGCGCGCCGAGTGCATCGACAGCATCGGGTTGCCGACGTCGACCGTCGGCAGGCCGAGGCGCGCCGCCGTGATGGGGCCGATCGTGGAGCCGCACGCGAGGTCGGTGCGCGTGACGAAGTCCTGCACGGCGACGTCGGCCTCGCGGGCGAACGCGCGCAGGCGCGCGGCCGAGAGGCCGTCGGTGGCGTAGCGCTGCTGCGCGTTCGACTTCACGACGGGGCCGCGCCCGATCTTCGGCATGTGCCGCGACTCGTGCTTGTCGGCCCAGTTCGGGTGCACCGCGTGCGCCATGTCGGCCGAGATCGAGAAGCTCGCGGCGATGGCGCGCGCGAGGCCGCTCTGCGCGTCGGGCGACGTCGCGGCGACGATCCGATCGAGCACGTCGCGCAGGAACGGCCCCCCGGCGCCCTGCGCCGACTCGCTGCCGATCTCCTCGTGATCGAAGAGCGCGACCAGCCGCGTCGCCTCCGCGTGCTCCGGGGCGCCGATCAAGGCGCTGGTCGCCGCGTGGCAGGAGGCGAGGTTGTCGAGGCGCCCCGAGAAGAGGAACGCGTCGTCGAGGCCCCCGAGCGCGGCGGGCGCGGCGTCGTGCAGGCCGAGATCGAAGCCGCGGATTCGCGCGGGGTCGACGCCGCACGAGGCCGCGAGCGCGGCGACGAGGCGCTCGACGCCGACGGCGCCCTCGCCGAGGCCCAAGATCGGCACCATGTGCTGCTGCTTGTTCAGCACGATGCCTTTGTCGTTCACCTCGCGATCGAGGTGGATCGCGAGGCTCGCGACGCGGCACTGCGCGCCGGTCAGCCGCGCGAGCCTGCGCGTGAGCGCGCCGTCGGGCTCCTCGACGATGAGGCGGCCGGCGATCGACAGGTCGCGATCGATCCACGTGTAGAGCAGCACGCCGCCGTAGATCTCGACGCCGAGCTGGAGGTAGCCCTCCTTGCCCGCCTGCGGCTGCGGCTTGAGGCGCAAGTTCGGGCTGTCGGTGTGCGCGCCGACGACGCGGAAGCCCGCGTCGACTGCCGGGCGGTCGCCGACGCGCAAGGCGACGAGCGAGGCGTCGGCGCGCGTGACGTAGTGCTTGGCGCCGGGCGTGAGCGACCACGCGTCGGTCTCGTGCAAGCGCGAGAAGCCCGCGACCTCGAGCCGCCGCGCGGTCTCCTCGACGGCGTGGAAGGGGGAGGGGCTCGCATCGAGGTAGCGGCAGAGATCCTTGGCGGCGGCGACATCGGGCATGGCGCGCGATGGTAGTACGCGCGAGGTCGGCGCGTCCGCCGCGCTCACCCCTGCGAGATCGGGCGGCACCTCCGGCGAGCCAGCGAGCTCGATGCCCTGCACCGCGAGGATCCTCCACCCGCGCGTCCCTCGCCGGTGTCGATCGAAGGGCGCCCCGCCCCCGAACCCCGGGCCGCTCCCGAGCTCGCCGCGCCACGTCGCGACCGCCGCGCTCGCGGCGCCGAACGCGCCCCGCGCTGCGCGCGTGCTATCTCCCCTCGCGCATGCCTCGCGCCGCGATCGCGCTCGCCGTCCCCGTCGCGATCGCGATCGCCGCCGTGGCGCCGCGCGCGCGCGCCTGCTCGGTCTGCGGCTGCGGCGATCCGCTCGTCGCGGCCTCCGACGCGCGCCCGATCTCCGGCAGGCTCCGCGTCGGCGTCGACTTCGAGTACCTCACGGCCCAGGCCCGCAGCGACGAGGTCCCCGCCGACCAGGAGGCGCTCACGCAGATCTCGCTCCGACCGCTCCTCGTCTACAGCCCCGAGGCGAGCCTCAACCTCGTCGCCCAGGTGCCGCTCGTGCAGAAGGACTGGTCGCTCTCGGACGCGAGCGGCCAGCGGGTCGACGCGAACAAGTCGTTCGGTCTCGGCGACGTCGATCTCGGCGCGCGCTGGTTTCTGCTCGACGAGGTCGACCTCGAGGGGCAGTCGCGCTGGAACCTCGCCCTCTCGGCCGGCAGCTCGTTGCCCACCGGCGGCGACGACGCGCAGTCGAACGGGCAGCGCATCGACGATCACGCGCAGCTCGGCACCGGCGCCTTCAGCCCCTACCTCGGCGCGCTGTACGCCTTCCACCGCGACCCGTGGAACGTCTTCGTCTCGGCGACGGTGCGCACGCACACGACCAACGCCTACGGCTATCGCTTCGGCAGCGCGCTCCTCGTCGGGGCGCGCGCGGAGTACCGCATCGTCGATCGCCTGGCGGTCGGCCTCGGCCTCGACGCCCGGCAGGCCGCCCACGACACGCTCTTCGGCGATCGGCAAGACAACACCGGCGGCTTCTTGCTGGCGCTCTCGCCCGGGATCATGGCCGACGTCGTCGGCGACCTGTGGCTCTATCTGCGCGTGCAGGTCCCCATCGCGAGCCACCTGTACGGCGAGCAGCAATTCGGGCCGGTCTGGCTCGCGAGCCTGCAGTACGCGTTCGGCGGTGGGTGAGCCTCACCCCTCGAGCAGCTCGACCCCCGCGTAGATCTCGTCGAGCCCCACACGCGCCGCCGCGATCGTCGCCGCCGCGCCGCCGAGCCACTCCTCGAGCACCCAGCGCCCGGCCTCGTCGCGCGCGAACAGCTCCACGTGCCGCTCGCCCGGGGAGACGAGCACGTACTCGCGCAGGCTCTCGAGCGCGCGGTAGTGCGCGAACTTGGCGCCGCGGTCGTAGGCCTCGGTCGACTCGGAGAGGACCTCGATCACGACGGTCGGGTTCCGCAGCGTGTCGTCGAAGCGCGGATGGAACTGGGGGCGGCCGCAGACGATCGTCACGTCGGGGTAGGTGTACATGCTCGTGGCGGGGACGTGGACGCGCTGATCGCTGCCGAAGACGAGGCAGCGCCCCTTCAGCTTGGCGGCCATCGTGGCGACGAGGTTCGCGCTGACGAGGTTGTGCCGCGGCGAGCCGCCGGCCATGGCGAGCACCTCGCCGTTGACCAGCTGGTGCTTCTGCTCGGCGTCGCGCTCGCGCGCGACGTACTCGGCCTCGGACACCCGCTCGTGCGGTTGCATCGCGGAGATCGTAGCACCACGCACGGGGAGGCCCCTCGGTCGCTCGATCCATCGACGCTCGCTGCCCGCCGCGATTACGGTGCCGTGAATGTCCCCCGAGCCCCCCCTCGCGAAGCGCCTCCGCGACGTCGCCGACGCGGGCGACGAGTACCTGCTCGACGCCTTCCTCGGCTACGTCGACCACCTCGGGCACTCGCTCTACGCCGCGCAGGAGGAGGCGATCCTCGAGCTCTTCGCCGGCAAGAACGTCATCCTCAACACGCCTACCGGCTCGGGCAAATCGCTCGTCGCCACCGCGATGCACTTCGAGACCACCGCGCGCGGCGGGCGCTCGTTCTACACCTCGCCGATCAAGGCGCTGGTCAGCGAGAAGTTCTTCGCCCTCTGCCGTGAGTTCGGCCCCGACAAGGTCGGCATGATGACCGGCGACGCGAGCGTCAACCGCGACGCGCCGATCATCTGCTGCACCGCCGAGATCCTCGCGAACCTCGCGCTGCGCGAGGGGGAAGCCGCCGACGTCGACGCGGTGATCATGGACGAGTTCCACTACTTCTCCGACCGCGATCGCGGCTGGGCGTGGCAGGTGCCGCTGCTCACGCTGCCGCGCGCGCGCTTTCTGCTCATGTCGGCGACGCTCGGCGACGTCGAGCCGTTCGTGAAGGGGCTCGATCGCCTGACCGGCCGCGAGACGGCCGTCGTGCGCGGCGCCGAGCGCCCGGTGCCGCTCGAGTACGAGTACGCCGAGGATCCGCTCCACGAGACGATCGCGCGCCTGGTGAAGCTCGGGCGCGCGCCGATCTACCTGGTGTGCTTCACGCAGCGCGCGGCGGCCGAAGAGGCGCAGAACCTCATGTCGAGCGACTTCACCGCGAAGGAGGCGAAGAAGGCGATCGCCGAGGCGCTGGTCGGCACCAAGTTCCCGAGCCCGTACGGGCGCGAGCTCTCGAAGTTCCTCCGGCACGGCATCGGAATCCACCACGCGGGGCTGCTCCCGCGCTACCGGCTCGCGGTCGAGAAGCTCGCGCAGAAGGGGCTGTTGAACGTCATCTGCGTCACCGACACTCTCGGCGTCGGCATCAACATCCCGATCCGCACCGTGCTGTTCACCAAGCTGTGCAAGTACGACGGCGAGAAGACCGCGGTGCTCTCGGTGCGCGATTTCCAGCAGATCGCCGGGCGCGCGGGGCGC
>JAJXTK010000168.1 GCA_021783935.1 Myxococcales bacterium
CGCGACGCCCGGCATCGACTGCAAGGCGCGGATGGCGTCGCCGTTGGTGCCCGGGATGCGCGACAGCTCGCGCTGATCGAGCACGCGGACGGTGACCTCGCGCGCCGGCCGCTCCCCCTTGACCTCTATCGTCTGGTCGGACGCCTCGGTGGCGGCGGCGGCCTCGGGCGCGAGGCGGTAGATCACCTCGGTGCGCTTGCCGCCTTGGACCTGCTCGTCTGCCTTTGCGGCGACGAACCCGGGCGCGGTGATCGTCACGCGGTAGGTGCCCGGCGCGAGGTCCTCGATCGCGACCGAGCCGTCCTCGCCGGAGGCGAAGGCGCCGACGGGGCCCGCCGGGCCTCGCACCTCGACGCTCGCCGACGTCGCGAGCGGCGCGTCCGAGGTCGCGATCCTCACGACCACGCGCAGCGCCCCCTTCGCCTCGGCCGGCGGCGGTGACGGAGGTGGTGCAGGCCCGGGCGCCCGGTAGGTGAAGGTGAATCGGTAGTTGAGCTTCGAGGCGATCGGCTTGCCGTTCTTGGTCGCCGGGTCGAAGACCAGCTGCTTGGCCGCGGCGAGCGCCGACTCGTCGAAGCCGTGCCCCGCCCCCTCGAGCACCCGCGCGTCGGTCACGGTGCCGGTCGCGTCGATGTCGAGCTGCAAGAGCACCGAGCCCGAGACGCCGTCCTTCTGCGCCTGCTCGGGGAAGGGGGCCTCGAGGGGCTCGTGCAGCCTCGGCGGCACGAGCGTCGGCGTGGTCTGCGCGAAGGCCTGCGCCGCGGCGAGCCACACGAGCCCCGTGGTGGTCAGAGCCGCGAGTCGCGATCCGGTGAGCCGCCGCCGCATGCCTCTTCGCCGCCCTCACGCGCGCGCGATCCGGCGCTCGCCTTCATTGCTCCGCACGCCACTCGCGATCCTTCATCGCCCGCGGGCGGGGCGGGCATCCTGACGGCCGGCCCCGCTCACCGCTGTGAAGTCTGGTGAAGGCGAGACCTCGTCGCGCAAGGAGCGGCGTCCCGCGGTGCGTGCGCCCTCGCCCTCGCCCGTCGCGCGCGCCTCGGCCGGCTCAGTACGAGCCGAAGCCGAAATCGTAGGCGTACGCGCTCCAGCCGTAGCGCGACAGCTGGCCGTAGCGGAGGCGGGTGTAGTCGAAGCCGTCGATGCGCGCGGCCCAGGCCCCGAGGTTCAGCGTGCCGCTCGGCAACCCGAGCTCCGTCGGCAGCACCGGCAGCTCGATCGTGCGCGCGCTCGAGGGGGCGACGACGCTCCAGGCGGTCGAGCCGTCGGCCGACGTCAGCACCACCTTCGTCAGATCGAAGGGGCTGCCGGCGTCGACGGTGATCTGCACCGTGTGCCCGTTCCACGCGGCGCTCGCGGAGGGGGTGACCACGTGCGGGATCGGCACGAACGGCCCGACGGCGACCGGGACCGAGGCGTCGCGCGTGGTCAGGTGGAGGATCGCCGAGAGCGGCGCGCCGCCGGACCCGCCCGTCACGTCCTGCACCGCGAGCGAGTAGGAAGAGGTCCCGAGCGCGCCGGTGAGCGGCGGCACGCCCACGAACGACAGCTGCCCCGAGAGCGGCAGCAGATCCTCGCGCGCGCCGAACGGGATGACCATGAACACGCCGCCGAGATCGACGTTCACGGAGCTGTCGAGCCGATCGGGCCCGCGCGACGAGAAGGGCGCGCCCGCGGGGGCGAGCGAGATGCTGCGCGAGAAGCTCCCGTCCATCGGGATCATCACGTTGGCTACGGTCGCCTCCGGCGCCACGGCGACGCCGCGCGCGACGCCGAAGACCCACGGCTCGAAGGTCGGCGTGCCCGCCTCGGGGCGCGTCTCGATGCCCGCGATCGCGTAGAGCGTGAGGTTGCCCGGCTGCGCCGCCGTCGTGAACTGGTAGCCGACCGTCCCCGGGCTCGTCTCGGTGACCGCGGTCGTCGGATCCGGGACCGAGAAGCGCGCGAGCGCGTCGTTGTAGGCGACGAAGACGTAGGCCGCGCGCCGCTGGTCGGGCGCCGATGGCGCGGCCACCCCCGTCCAAGGCGCGCGGATGAACTCGGAGCCGTTGCGCCAGACGATCTCGCCGCTGACCGTCGGCGCGACCCACCCCTTGCCGCCGCTCGCCGGCGGCTGCCCCGTGGGCGGCACGCACGCGACCGACAGCACCGGATCGAGGTACGCGGTGACGCCCTGCACGGTGACGCCGTCGAAGGTCTGCGGCTGCAGGCACTTGGCGGCGATCGTCACCGTGAGCGGCGCGGGCGGCGGCGCGGGGAAGTCGGCGAGCCCGTTCGCGTCGGTGAGCGCGCTCTGCACGGAGGCGTCGGCGCCGCGCACGACGACCGTCGCGCCGGGGACGAGCGTGCCCGAGTCGTCGAGCGCGATGACGCGCAGCTCGCCGGGGAGCGCGGCGCCGTCGAGGCCGCCGCGGTAGCCGTCGGTCGTGTCGGCGTAGGTGTACGCGTCGCGCGCGGTGTCGACCGTGCCGTCGGGGGTCGTGACGGTGAGCGTCTTGATCCCGGGCGTGCCCGCCGGCGAGGTGCAGCGGAGGTGCGTCGCGTCGTCGACCACGAGCGCCATGCACGCCTTGCCGTCGATCGTCGCGCTCGTCCCCGCGCTCCAGCTCGTGCCGCTGCCGATCAGCGTGACGTGCGTGCCCCCCGAGGTCGCGCCGCCGTTGGGGGACGCGTAGTAGTCGTCGTAGAGGAAGCCGCCGGAGAGCGTCGCGTGGGCGCTGCTCGGAACGTCGATCGCGGTGACGTCGACGGCGCCCGGGACGCCCGGCGGGGTGACCACCTGCAGGTGCGAGGGATCGGTCGCGACGATCGCGCTCGCGGGCACCTCGACGCCGCCGAACAGCACCCGCGATTGGCTCGAGAAGCCGCGCCCGCGCACCTCGACGCGCGTCCCGCCCACGAACGGTCCGTGCGACGGCTGCACGCCGAGCACGGCGTAGGCGGGCCCCGCCTCGAGATCGATCGACGCCGCGTCGTCGGGGAGCACCCCCCCCTCGGGCTCCAGCGGATTGCTCGCGTCGACGCCGCCGAGCGCCGCGAGATCGCGCCCGCTCCCCGCGCACGAGACGACGACCCCCGCGAGGCCTAGCCCGAGCGCGGCCAGCGTGAGCGTCGTCGAGATGCGCGCGCGGGACATGCGGGCTACGAGCGTAGCAGGCTGTGGAGTTTCTCCGAGGCCGGCCGATCCTCTCCCATGTCATGCCACGATTCTTCGTGCGATCGACCACAGCCTGCTGACGGTCACAGTCTCCGCAGGCCGTTTGTCAACGGCCTGCTAGCAGCCCGATCGGCTGCGGCTAGCACTACTGCCCCGAATTGGGCCCCGACCGGCCTGAACAGCCCCCATCCCCGCCCTTCCCCCGCGGTGCGGGGGAAGGGTGCAGAGCCCAAGAAACTCCGACGAATCTCCCTCCCCCGCACCGCGGGGGAGGGCTGGGGTGGGGGCAGTTGTCGAGGAATCTGGGGCAGTAGTGCTAGGCCCCGCGCGCCCGCGCGCGAGGGAGCTCGCCGATCAGTTGACCGTCAACGACATCGAGTACGGGCCCGTCGCCGACAGCGAGTCGATGATCACGAAGCCCGTCTGCGCCGCGCCCGTCGCGTTCGTGTACGTGATCGTCGCGGCCGTCGAAGAGGCGGCGTTGGTGACGCACGGCAGGTTGGTCCCGCAGCTCGCCGCCGTTCCGGTCACGAGGTTCACGTAGAACGTGTCGCCGAGGGTGTTGGTGACCGTGGCGGTGAGCGTCTTGCCGGCGGGGATCCCGACCGAGTACACGACGTCGGGCCCCGAGTGATACTGGAAGCTCGCCGCGCCCCCGTACGTGTAGTCGTCCGTGTACGTGCTCACGTCGCCGCTGAGCGCGATCGCGGCCGCGCCGGCGATGAGCGTGGGGGCGTCGTAGCAGGTGTCGCCGGGGGGCGGGTTGGCGGGCGGATCGCCGATCGTCGCGCTGAGCGAGAAGTCGCCTGACGCGTTGGTCGCGCTCTCGGAGTCGACGAGGATGAAGACCGTCTGGTCGGCGCCCGCCGCGTTGACGTAGTGGGCGACCTCCGGTTGTCCCGCCGGGTTCGCGTCGACGGCGGCGTTGCACTGGTGCGCCGCGCAGTCGCCGGGCGTACCCGCCACCAGCGACAGCGTCGGATCGAACGACGCGCTCGGCGAGACGACCGCCGTGAGCTCCTTGCCGGCAGGGACGGTGACCGAGAAGACGCGATCGGGGCCCGTGGTCGGCTTGCAGCCGAGCCCCCCTTCGTAGTCGTTCGAGAAGCCCGTGGTCGTCGCCGCGAGTGCCGCCGCGCCGGCGATGATCGGCGTCGCGGTGCCGCAGAGATCTCCGGGCTGCGTCGCCGACAGCAGCGCGTCGATCGTGTAGCCGCCGCCGCTCGTCGAGCTCGAGTCGACGACGACGTCGATCGTCTCGCTCGTGGTGCTCGACTCGTTGGCGTAGCGGATCGCGATCGGCGAGGAGGCGCTCGCCGCGTCGGCGCCGCCGGAGCAGACGCGCGGCGCGCTCGAGCACTGGAGGCCGGTCTGGTAGCTGATCGAAGGCACGAAGCTCCCGGAGCCGAACGCCGTCGTCGTCAAGAGCTGCAGCGGCGGGATCGTGACCGTGTAGACCTGATCCGGCCCCGCCGCGCCGCCGCAGCCGGCCCCCGCGCCGTAGTCGTTGGTCGCGCCCGAGGTGTCGCCGGTCTTGAGGCTGCCGTCGGTCGCGAGCGCGAAGGGGTTCGCGCAGGTGTCGCCCGCGGGCGGATCGGCGAGCGCCGTCGAGAGCTGGAACGGCCCGCCCGTCGACGCGGAGTCGACGATCATGAGCACGTGCTTGGTGCTCGTCGCCGCGTTGGTCCAGCGCACGGTCGCGCCAGGAGACGAGGAGGTCGTCGCCCCGCCAGCGAAGCACACGAGCGCGGCTCCCGGCGCGCACTGCGACGGATCGACGAGATCGAGCGTGGGCACGAAGCCCGAGCCGGTGCTCACGATCGTGGCCGCGAGCTGCTTGCCCGCGGGCACGTCGACCGAGTAGACGAGGTCGGGGCCGGCGCCGCCGAGGCAGCCGGTGCCGCTCGAGTAGTCGTCGCTCGCAGCGGTCGTGTCGCCGGTGACCGACCCGGGCGCCGCGACGGCGATCGGGGCGGCGCAGGTGTCGTTGGGCGGCAGCGGCTGGAGCGCCGCCGACAGCGAGTAGTTGCCGAATGTCGTCGACGAGTAGGAGGCGACGACCAGATCCACCGTCAGCGTGGAGCTGCCGGTGTTCGCGTACGTGATCGTCTCGGCCACGCCGGAGCCGCCCGCGTCGGCTTTGACGAGGCAGGTGCGGCTCGCCGACGCGCACGAGGCGTCGGGCTGGATCGCCAGCACGGCGTCGAACGCCGACGGCGTCACCGTCGCCGAGAGGCGCTGGCCGGCGGGGATGTCGATCTTGTAGAGGTGATCGGGGCCGTTCGAGGTGCCGCAGCCGGTGCCCGCCGGGAGATCCTGCGCGTAGCCCGTGAGCGTCTCGCTCGACATCGCCGTCGCGGTCGTGCCGGTGATCGTCACGGGCACCGCGTTGCCGCACGTGTCGCCCGGCGGGATGGGCGCGACGCCGACGTCCACGACGTAGGTGCCCTGCGAGGTGCCGTTCGACTGCGCGCTGTCGACGATCACGAAGACGGTCGCGTCCGCGCCGGTGGCGTTGAACCAGGCGATCGTCTCCGGCGAGCCGCTCGACGCCGCGTCGACGCCGCTCGTGACGCAGGCGCCGGTCGGGCCGCAGTTCGAGGCCGGGCCGAGCACGAGGTTGAGCGCGGGGTCGAAATTCGCGTCGGTCGGCGAGACCGTCACCGTCAGCTTCCGGCCCGCGGGCACGGGCACCGCGTAGGCGTGATCGGCCGCGCCGACGGCGAGACAGCTCGTGCCGGAGGCGAGGTGGTCCTCCGCGTAGCCGTTGGTCGTCTGCCCGCCGAGGCTCGCGTGGCCGGTCGCGTCGAGGGTCACCGCCGTCGCCGTGGCGCAGGTGTCGCCGTCGAGCGGGCCGGCGTCGACGGGGGTCGTGTCGCTCGGGCTCGAGTCGACGAGGTTCGAGTCGACGAGGTTCGAGTCGACCGACGTGTCCGGCGCAGGGTCGGTGTCGTGGGCGGAGGCGTCGAGGCCGGTGTCCGGCCGCACTGACCCGCTGTCGACGAGGCCCCCCTCGGCGCCGCCTCCCACGTCCTCGGCGGTCGCGCAGCCGGCGAACGCCAACATCGACACGACCAGCACCGCACGCGAAGAAGGCACACGGCTCTTCATGGACACCCTCGGAACTTCGGGCCCGCCCACGCACGAAGCTGGGGAAATGCACCGGCAGCGCGCCCCATCGCGCAGCCCGGACGGGGCGCGCCAAGTGGGTCCGTCAAGGGGCGGCGTCAAGGAATCGTTGTGAGGAATGCGTCCGCGGACACATCGGGCAATTCGCGGCGATCGGCCTCGTCCTTGACCGACCGGGGGCCGACCCGCTACCTCGCGGGGCACCCGCTCCGATGCCCTTCTCCGTCGACGGCCGACGCAACGCAGCCCTCGACGGCATGCGCGGCCTAGCGGTGCTCGGGGTGTTCCTCTTCCACGCGCTCCACGAGTCTACCTCGTCTTCCCCGCCCTCGTGCTCACGCGGGCGCGGCGCCTGCTCTTGCCGCTCGCGCTCGCGGGCGCGGCGACGTCGCCCTTGCTGCGAGCGTTCGCGCTCTTCTGGGCGCACGACGCGTTCGCGTTCGTGCTGCCGATGCTGCACCTCGACAGCCTCGGGCTCGGCATCGTCGCGGCGCTGGTGCTCGATCGCGGCGACGTGCGCGGGGCGAGGCTCCTTGGCGCGAGCGGGATCGCCGCGGGCGTGCTGCTGCTTGCGTTCGAGGTGCTCGGCCCCTCGCGCGCGGCCGACGCCGTGCGGCCGACGCTGGTCTCGATCGTCGCGGCGGCGATCGCGCGCGCGGCCGCGGAGGCGCCGCAGGGGACGCTGGCCCGCGCGCTCGGGGTCTGGCCGCTCCGCGCGCTCGGGCGCGTGAGCTACGGCTTCTACGTCTTCCACCTGTTCGTGCTCGTGTGGCTTTGGCGGCTGCACGCGCCGTGGCTGCCGCCGTTCGCGTCGGTGCGGGCCGCGATCGCGCTGGTGGTCACGACCGCGATCGCGGCGCTGTCGTGGCACGCCTTCGAGAGGCCGATCCTCACGGCGGCGCGCCGCGCGCTCGATCGGCGCTCGCCTGGCTGATCAGACGCGCTCGACCGAGACCACGCCCTGCACCTTGGTCAGCGCGCGCATCACCCCCTTGAGCTGGTTCACGTCGCCGATCTCGAAGGTGAACATGTTCACCGCGCGCCCGTCGGTGTCGGCGCGGCAGTTCGCCTCGGTGATGTTGACGTTCAGGCCGTGGAAGGTGCTGCCGACCGTGGCGAGGATGCCGGGGCGGTTGGCCGTCACGACCTTGAGCTGCACCGGGCGGTTGATCTTCGCCTTGGAGTCCCAGGCGATCTCCACGCGACGCTCGGGGTCCGCCTCGAAGGCCTTGGGGCACCCGCGGCGGTGCACCGTGACGCCGCGCCCGCGCGTGACGAAGCCGAGGATCTCGTCGCCCGGCAGCGGGTTGCAGCACTTCGCGTAGCGCACGAGGATGTCGTCGATGCCCGAGAGGCGGATGCCGCCGGCGCTGTCCTTGCCGGTGATCTTGCGGACGAAGCGCTCGATGCCCCCCTCGCGGATCTCCTTCGGCGGCGCGACGGCGAACTTGCCGCTCTCGGTGCGCGGCGTGAGCTGATCGAGCACGTCCTGCGGCGAGGTCTTGCCGTAGCCGAGCGAGATGTAGAGCTCGTCGACGGAGCTCATCTTCATCGCCTCGATGAGCTTGCGCGCCTCGTTGCCGTTGAGCAGCTTCTTGAGGCTGATCGACGCCTTGTGCAGCTCGCGCTCGAGCAGCTCCTCGCCGAGCTTCTTGCTGCGCTCGCGCTCCTCGGCGCGGATGAAGTTGCGGATCTTCGAGCGCGCGCGGCTCGAGATGACGAAGTCGAGCCAGTCCTTCGAAGGGGTCTGGTTGGGGCTCGTGAGGATCTCGACCGAGTCGCCGTTGCGCAGCTTGTAGCGCAGCGGCACGATCGCGCCGTTCACGCGCGCGCCGACGCACTTGTCGCCGACGGCCGTGTGCACCGCGTAGGCGAAGTCGATCGGCGTCGAGCCGCGCGGGAAGACGCGCACCTCGCCCTTCGGCGTGAAGACGTAGGTCTCGTCCTGGAAGAGATCGACCTTGACCGACTCGAGGAACTCGGCCGGGTCCTTCATCTCCTTCTGGAACTCCATCAGCTGACGGAGCCACTGGAACTTCTTCGCGGCCTCCTCGGCCACGCCGCCGCCGGAGCCCTGCCCGCGCTCCTTGTACTTCCAGTGCGCGGCGATGCCCTGCTCGGCGACGCGGTGCATCTCGCGCGTGCGGATCTGGATCTCGATGCGCTCGCGGCCCGGGCCGATGACCGTCGTGTGGAGCGACTGGTACATGTTCGGCTTGGGCAGCGCGACGTAGTCCTTGAAGCGCCCCGGCACCGGCGTCCACTTGCTGTGGATGACGCCGAGCGCGGCGTAGCAGTCGGCGATCGACTCGACGAGCAGGCGGAAGGCGATGACGTCGTAGACCTGCTCGTAGTCGCACTGCTGCGACTTCATCTTCCGGTAGATCGAGTACAGGTGCTTCTGCCGGCCGCTCACCTCGGCGGCGAAGCCGTGCTCGGCGAGGCGCGCCTCGAGGGTCGTGACGACCTGCGCGATGTAGTCGGCCTGCTCGCTCTTCGTCTTCTGGACCTTCTGCTCGAGCGACGCGTAGGCGTCGGGCTCGAGGTACTTGAAGGCCAGGTCCTCGAGCTCGGACTTCATCCACGAGATGCCGAGCCGGTTGGCGAGCGGCGCGTAGATCTCCATGGTCTCGCGCGAGATCCGCTCCTGCGCCTCGAGCTTCATGAACTGCATCGTCCGCATGTTGTCGAGGCGGTCGCACAGCTTCACGAGCAGCACGCGGATGTCGCGCGCCATGGCCACGACCATCTTGCGGAAGTTCTCGGCCTGCTTGTCCTCCTTGGACTGGAAGGTGAGGTTCGACAGCTTGGTGACGCCGTCGACGAGCTGCGCGATCTCGCGCCCGAACTCGCGCTCGAGGTCTTCGATCGTGGCGAGCGTGTCCTCGGCCACGTCGTGCAGCAGCCCCGCGCACACGCTCGCGATGTCGAGCTTCAGCTCGGTGATGATGCCGGCGACCGAGGCGGGGTGGATGAAGTACGGATCCCCACTCTTGCGCATCTGCCCTTGATGGGCGCGCTGGCTGTATTCCCAGGCCTTGCGCAGAAGCTCGACGTCGGCGCCCGGTTGGTACTGACGCACACGCTCCACGAGCTCGTCGATCATCAACATCGCGCGACGCGGCATTGGACCACGCGGCGCCTGCTCATGCAAAGAGGTCGTCATGTGTGCGGAGCCGCCTTCGAGGCGCATCTCGTGCGATGCGAGCCCCACGCGGTCGGTGCCCACACGGCCGCGCTCGAACGGTGCAGCGCGCGGTGGATCAGGCGTTCGCTTCGGCCGGTGCGCCTGCGTCGCTCACATGTGGCGTCGATCCGGCAGCGCGCCCGTCTTGCGCTCGCCCTTCTCGTTGGGCGGCGTCGCGGGCCTCGGTGGCTCGGCGGGCCCCTTCGGCTTGCTCGTGTCGTCGAGGATGTAGGGGCGCGCGTTCGCGGTGCCGCAGCGCTCGAGATCGTTGTGGAACTCCCAGTGGAGGTAGACGAGCCCGTCGGGGCTCACGATCTCCTTCGGTGCGGCGCCGAAGGGCGCGGCGCGATCGACCGAGTCGAGCGCGGCGATGTCGAAGATGGTGGAGCCCGAGGCCTTGACGATGCCGAGGTGGTGGATCGTCCCGTCGGGGCGCAGCACGATCTCCATCCACGCGACGAGCGACGGGTCGCGAAGGATGCTCGCCTTCGGCAGGTCGCCGAGGTTGTCGACGAACCCGTCGGAGAAGATCGGGTGCAGCCGGTTGTGGATCTGCGCGATGTACGTCGCGAAGGGGGAGGCGCGCGTGCCGAGGTTGGTCTGGTTGCCCGCCTTCACGCTCGGCACGTAGTTCTCGATCGCGGGGCGCCAGCGCTCTAGGAGCGCGCTCTTCCACTCGCCGCGGTGCTTGCTCAGGCGCGTCTCGGCCTCGGCGACGCGCAGCTTGTCGAGCTGCGACTGCCCGACCGCGGCGGCGATCACGTTGGGCGAGAGGGCCAGCGGATCGCCGGATTTCCCCGAGAAATTGCTGCCGAGATCGGCGACCCACTTGTTGCCACCGGTGGCCGGCGGCAGCTCCGGCAGCACGTAGCGCGGCTGGCCGTTGCCGTTGGCGCCCGGGGGCATGTTGCTCGGCGCGGGGGCGGGCCCCGGGTTCGCCGGCTTCGGCACGCTCACCCCGCCGTTCG
>JAJXTK010000169.1 GCA_021783935.1 Myxococcales bacterium
GAGGCGGTCGAGCTGGCCGAGCAGGCGCGGCGAGACGCCGGCCTCGAGGTGACCGACGCCGCCGAAGGGCCGTTGCCCGAGACCGACGACGACGTCCGCCCCGAGCACACGGCGCGCTTCTACGCGCTCGTCGAGCGGCAGCTTCGCCTGAGCGCCGAGCGCCCCGAGCTCGCGCTCGAACCACGGCAGATCGTGAGGCGGCGCGCGCTGCGCATCGCGGGCGTCGCCCTGGCGGCGATCGCGCTCATCGGCGCGGTCGCGCTCGTCGCGCGCGGGCCGCGCTCGCTGAAGGCGCGCGCCTCCGCGGCGTGGGACAGCCGCTACGCCGCGGCCAACGCCGTCGACGGCGACGAGGGGACCGACTGGCTCTTGCCCGACAAATCGCCGGGCTGGATCGAGGTCGAGATCGTGCCGCCGCGCAAGCTCGACCACCTACGCGTGATGAACGCGCGCAACGGCAACTACGCCGATCGCTCCACGGGGCAGTTCCACGTCGAGGCCTTCGACGGCGCCAAGCTCGTCAAGAGCTTCGACGACCACTTCGACGGCTACTCGCCGACGCCGACCTGGCGAACGCTCTCGCTCGGCGGGGCACGCGTGGATCGCGTCCGCATCGAGGTGCGATCGTGGTTCGTCGGGGGGGGCGGCTTCGCGGAGATCCGCGTCGACTGACCGGGCTGCGCGCCCGTGCTACGCAACGCGTCCCCGATGCTCACCGCGCGCGTCGTCGAGTGGTTCTTGCTGCGCGAGCCCGCGGCCCGCGCACGCGCCCGCACGGCGGACGAGCGCGCCGAGGCTTCGCGACGCCGCGCGTTGGCGAAGCAGAAGCGCGACGCCGCGGAGGTGCTCTGGGAGGCCGGCAGCGCCGCCGAGGCCCTGCGCCTCGCCGGGGAGGCGCGCGCGATCGCGACCTCGACGAGCGACCCGCCTGCCGCGACGCCGACGCTCGACGCCGAGGTCACCGAGCGCGACGGCGAGCGCTTTGGCGACTGGCTCGCCGCCTGCGACGAGGCGCTCGATCGCGGCGCCCGCGAAGATCCGACCCTCGACGAGGTCGGCCGCCTGCGCGTCGGGCGCTTCGTCGGCGCGGCGTTCGCGATCGCGGTGCTCGTGCTCGTGGCCCTCGCGCTGCGCACCCCGCCCACGTTGCGCGCCACGGCCTCGGCGAGCTGGGATTCGCGCTACGACGCGGCCAAGGCGGTCGACGGCTCCGAGCGCACCGACTGGCTGCTGCCCGACAAGGTGCCGGGGTGGATCGAGGTGCAGCTGATCCCGCCGCGCAAGATCGCGCGCGTGCGCCTGCTCAACGCGCGCAACGTCGGCTACGACGATCGCGCGACGCGCGAGTTCCACCTCGAGGCGCGCCTGCGCGGCGCGCTGGTCAAGAGCTTCGACGGCTCGTTCTCGGGCCATCGCGCCGAGCCCGACTGGAGGAGCTTCGAGCTCGACGCGAAGATCGACGCGATCCGCGTGGACGTGCGCTCGTGGGATCGGAACGGCGGCGGCTTCGGCGAGATCACGGTCGAGTAGCGGGCGAAGGGGACGTTCCCGATGGTCGACGAAGGCCCCGACGGGCGCAGCCGATTCGACGCCTGGGCCACGCGCGTGCGCGCCGCCGTCGCGCGCGTCGATCCGTGCGACGACCCGACCGCCGAGCCGCTCTCGCTCCTCGCCGTGCTCGCGCTGTCGATCGCGTGCGCGTTCAGCGCGTGGATGTTCCTGCGCTGGAAGTACCAGCCGATGCAGGACCTCGGGCACCACATGGCGCTCGCGGCGGTGGTCGCCGACTACGATCGCCCCGGCTCGCTCTACCACCGGCTCTACGAGCCGCTCGACAGGCTGGCGGCCAACTCGCTGCTCTACAGCCTCGCCGGCCCGATCGGGCGCCTGGTCGGCGTCACCCGCGCGGTGCGCGGCTGCGTGGTCTTCTACCTGGTCGGCGTCCCCTTCGCGAACCTCTTCGCGCTGCGCACCTTCGGCCGCTCTGCGTGGGGCGCGCTGCTCGCGGTGCCGCTCGTCTACGGCATGAGCTACGTCGCCGGGTTCGCGAACCTGCTCTTCGCGGCGCCGTTCATGGTGCTCGCGCTGCCGCTCTTCCACCGCATGCTCGAGCGGCCGAGCGCGCCGCGCGTGGCGCTCGCCTCGGCGGCGGTGCTGGTCGTGTTCCTCTCGCACGCGCACGCGTGGCTGTGGACCGGCGCACTGCTCTTCCTGCTCACGCTGTTCGTCGCGGCGCAGCGGCTCTTCGCGCATCGGCCCTTCGCCAGCCGCGCGCGCGGGGCGCTGGTCGTGGGCGGCGCGGCGCTCGCGGCGGTGCTGCCGTCGCTCGTGCTCTTCGCGCGGTGGTATCGGCGCACCTTCGGCGAAGGGCAGCACGAAGGCACGGTGCTCAACGCCACGGGCAACTGGTCGAACAAGTTCGGCGCGACGTTCAAGCCGCTGCCGGAGCTGTTCACCAACCTCTCGTCCTTCGCGCTCAAGACGACGCAGTCGGATCACGACCTGAAGCTCGTGGTCTCGCTCGGCCTTCTGGTCGGCGCCGCCGTCGTGTTCGGCCGCGCGCATCGCTGGCGCAAGCCGCCGGTGATGGAGGCGGCCTTCGCGCTGACCTTCCTGTCGTACTTCTTCCTGCCGGAGGGGCTGCAGGGGCACGACGTGCTCGGCTCGCGCCAGATCGGCATCTCGCTCTGGTTCTTGCCCGCGATCGCGTCGCCGATCCCCGCGCGCGCCTCGCGCCTCGCGCACGCGCTCGTCGCCCTCGGGATCGTCTACGTGACGGGCGCTGCGCTGCGAGACTGGCGCGACGCGCTGGTGCGCTTCGAGCAGACGGAGGCCCACGGCCTCGACGAGGTCATGCTCGCCGCGCCGCCGGGGCTGCGGCTGCACTACGTGAAGTCGGATCCCGACAGCGCCGTGTTCACCTGGCGCCCCTTCTGGCACGTCGAGAAGATGTACATGAGCGAGCGCCTCGGCTACGTCGCCGACACGCCGGGCATCCTGTCGACGAGCGCGATCCGCTACCGCCCGGGGCTCGAGCTGCACCGGGTGACCGATCACGGCGCCGGCTGGGTCCGCGACGACGAGATCTGGAGCTCGTTCGATCTGATCCTGCTGCGCCGCTGGACGCCGAGCGCCTCGAGCCTGCGCGAGGCCGAGCGGCGCGGCGAGCGGATCAAGAAGGTCGGCGACTGGGAGCTGTGGCGGAGCAAGCAGGCGAAGCCCGCCGCCTGGTGAGCGTCACTCCGGCACGACCGAGACCATCACGAACAGCACCTGATTTCCCGTCTGATCGGCGAACGGCCAGGCGACGATCTTCCCCGCCGCGTCGATCTTCTGGAGCGCCGCGCCGTCGAGCTCCGCGAGGCCGATGACGGGGTCCCGGTCCTTGGCGGCGTTGGCGTCGACGAATTCGATGCGCAGGCGCGTGTGCTTGTCGAGCGGCACCTTGCGGAACTCGATCCCCGACCAGCGCGGCGTGAAGCTGTCGTCGACCTCGGGCAGCTCGAGGTACAGGTCGCCCGACGGCCCGAGCAGCGTGACCTTCCCTTTGACGTCCGGCCGGCCGAGCCCCGCGAAGCCTCCGTCGGCGAGGTAGGCGGTGATCGCGGCGTAGGGATCCTCGGCGCGCATCGCCTTGGCGACCTCCTTCCACACGTCGTCGGGCACGGTGCCGACGTGATCCCACTGCGCGCCGCCGACGCGCCCGGGGCCGATGACCGCGCTGAGGAACGACACCCGCGCGACCTCGGGCCCCGTCTCCATGGCCACGGTGGGGTCGGGGAGCGGCGGCAGCGACGAGGCCGCCATCACGGTCGCCGACGCGGACGCCGAGCTCGAGGCCGGCGCGCCGGCCGACGGCGAGGGCGAGGGCGAGGGCGAGGCGCTCGTCGCGAGGCGCGACGACGAGGTGGCGGGGACGCTGCGCGCCTCCAGGTGCGGTCGCGGCGCGCAGTGCCACGAGAGCACGAGCGGGACGACCGCGACGAAGAGCGAGAGCCAGTGCCGGCGGCGGACGATGGCGATCGGCATCAGGACGAAAATCTTATCAGAAGTCCGTGAGGCCCCGACCGCACCGCCGCGCGCCCGGTGGCGTCAGTGATCGACGGCGTACACGAAGCTCGTCGACGGCAGGCGCAGCCAGCGCTCCGCGATGATCGCCTGCGGCACGACCTTGCCTTCGACGTACTTGGCGGCGAGGGCGCGCGCGGCCTTGTCGTCGTTCTTCGCCTTGATCGTCGCGACGAGCTTCATGAGCTTCTCGGTCGCCTTCGGGATCTTGTCCCACACGATCACGAACGCGCCGGCGTCCTTGCCGTTCGCGGCCGTCGCCTTGGGGTCCCAGCGCAGCGCCCCCTCGTCGAGCAAGAAGCCGATCTGGATCGCCGACAGCTGCGAGTACGGCTTGCGGTGCTTGCCGTCCTGCCACATGCCCGCCGCGATGTGCCCCATGCACCAGACGATCGAGCCGGTGATCGTCTGCTTGGCGAGCGTCGCGTCGATGACCCCCTTCTTCTCGGCCCAGCCGGCGAACCAGAGCGAGCCCGACTGCGCCTTCAGCTCCTCGAACATCGAGGCCAGCTCGCCGCCGAACGCCTCGGTGTCCTTCTTGCCGGCGTACTTGTACTCGTGCGACGGCCCGAGGTTGTGCGTCGCCTCGTGCAGGATCGTGTCGAGCATCTCCGCGTTCGGGTCGTCGCTCATGCTCGCGAGCGACTCCGCGGTGAAGACCGACTCGGCCTTGGTGCGCAGCTGCTTCTTGCTGTCGGCGTCGTGGTAGAGGTTGCTCATCGCCACGGTGCGCCCACGCCCCTCGTTGGCGACGGGGCCCCAGTTCGGCAGGCTCTGGCCGATCGTCGCGCCGAGGGCGTCGCGATCGTCGCCGGCGTTGAGGACGATGTCGATGAAGTCGGGCAAGTGGAAGGTCACGTCGCGCGACTTGTAGGGGGCGCCGATCAGCTTCGCGAGCGCGTCCTCCATGGCCTGCTGGTGCGGCTTGAGCTTGTCCTGCCAGGTGAGCGACTCGCGGTTGATGGTCGCGAAGGTGAGGTGGAAGCCGGCCTTCTGGGCGCACGGCTCCCAGTAGGTCTCGTCCGGGCCGATGCGCAGATACCAGCGCGAGTTCTCGGCCGTCATCTTCGCCCACGCCTCGTCGGCGGGGAGCCAGTCGTTGGTGCGGAACGATGCCGCGGCGGCGCGCAGGTACTCGCGCAGCGCCCCTTCGCGCGGATCGACGAGATCCACCGCGGTGACCTCGAGCTCGCGCGCGATGAGGTCCATCTGGGGCCTGTACGCCTCGGAGAAGGGCACGGCCTGCAGCTGCCCCCCCTGCTCGCGCACCGCGACGAACGGCGCGAGCAGCTGCGCGGCGTCGCCGCGCTTGCCGAGCGCGTCGCAGAACTTGTCGTCACCCTGGAGCGAGGCCGGGTAGACGTCGACGAGCGGCTTGGGCGCGCCGGGGATCGCGCTGCACGCGGGGTTGTTCTCGTAGCGCGGCGTCGCGCACTTCGGCCCGAAGTCGCGGCGGAAGAGCGACTGGCTCGCGAGGTCGTCGGCGGGCACCTTCGAGGCGAGCAGGTCGCTGCCGTTCTGCTTCGCGAAGAGCGTCTCGACGCGACGCGCGAGCTCGAGCACGTGGGCGACGAAGACCTTGTCGTCGGCGGACCACTTGGTGAAGTCGGAGGCGACGATCGCCGTCGCACCCTGATCGAGATCTGCGCGCACCAGCGCGCGTCGCGCGGCGTCGTCGGGCGGATCCTTCGGCGGGTTCTCCTGCAGCTCGACGATGCGCGCGTAGGCATCTTCGAACGCCGGGGTGAACTTGCCGTCCTTGGCCCAGCCGGGCGCGGTCGGGTAGAAGAGCAGCGTCTTGACCTCGCCCGGGTCGACGAAGCCGTCGTGGTTCGCGTCGGCGACCCAGAAGATCGGGAGGTTCAGCCGCACGGCGAGCCGGTTGAAGGCGTCGCGCGCGACCTTGTCGTGCGAGAGCGCTTTCGGCGCCTCGACGCTCGCCGACGGCTTGGCCGAGGCGACCGGCGCGCTCGCCGACGCGCTCGGCCCCGGGGGGACGCTCTTGGGCGCGGGCTCGGCGGGCGAGCAGGCGAGGAGCACGAGGAGCGGGGCGACGAAGCCGAGGCGATCGAAGGAGAGAGAGCGCTGCATGGCGCGCCGGAGGCTCGACGAATCACGGCGCAGCGGCAAGCCCCCCGGGCGGCCCCCTACGGCAAGCTCACTTCACCGCGCGCTGTCGCTCCACCCCCGAGCCCCCCCACCAGCACGCGCTCACTGTCCCCCGCGGGGTTGGGTCGAAGCCCTCGCCTTTCAGGCGACGACTTCCAGATCGAACGGCCCCCATCCCCAGCCCTTCCCCCGCGGTGCGTGGGAAGGGGGCCCAACGCGCGGCAAGCTCCGTCGAGACTCCCTCCCCCGCACCGCGGGGGAGGGCCGGGGTGGGGGCAGTCGAGCGAACCTCGCCGTGATGCACGAATCTCTGGTTCCGAGTCGCCCGCGTGGGGCGACGTGATCGACTTCCAGTCGTCGACCGAAGCCACCGCCTTTCAGGCGGTGGTGAGCGAAGCTCCCTCACTCCCCGTCGTAATAGCAGCTGCCGCCGCTGCACCTGTAGTCTTTGAGCCCCTTGCAGTCGCCCTTCTTGCTGCACTCGCGCTCGCACCAACCGCCGTCTTTGTCGTAGTGGTACGTCCACGTCTCGGGGCACGACTTGCGGCGCGGGCCGATGAAGTTGGTGACGTAGACCCACCCCTGCGCCCTCTTGCCGGTCTGCGGGTCGAGGAAGCTCACGCGGTACCAGTCGAGGTACTGCGCGATCAGCTTGATCTCGGTCCCTTTGGGGAGCGTCAGCATCATCACGCCGTCCTTCGGCGCGCGGTGGACGTTCGCGTCGTCGACCGTGATCTTGCGCTTGCCCTTGACGGGGACCTCGTCATCGAGCTTCTTGACGCCGGGCGACGCCTTGCCCGCGTCGCGCGCCTTGGCGTCGCCGCCGTCGGCGTCCGTGCGGGCGTCGACGTCAGAGGGCGCGTCAGTGGGCGCGTCACCTGCGCCGATCGACGCGTCGGCGGGCTCGTCGTCGGCGCTCTCGGGCGCGCTCGCCGACGGCGCCGCGGAGGCGGACGGGCTCGACGCGATCGGCACCGGCGAGGGGGCCGGCGCGACGCTCGCGGACACCGACGCCGACGCGGCCGCCTTGTCGCCGGACTTCTTCTTCTCGAGCCAGGGGCAGCCGAGCAGCACCGCGCCGACCATCGTCGGGGCGACGAGCAGCGCGACGGCCCGCGCGAGACGTTGGGGGAAGGTGCGATGCGACACGGAGGCAGCGCAATTCCCCGGGTTGGCCCGGCGCGTCCAGTAGCCCGCCGGCGGGGCGCGTAGGAGTCGCACGCGTCGTTGACGAGCGGGGGGCGTTCGTGGCGCGATCGGGGCATGCGATCGCTGGTGGCGCTCGGTTCGTCGGTCTGGTGTCTCGGCCTGCTCGCCTGCGCCGGGGGGGGCCCGCGCGAGGCGAACGCGCCGCTGTCGGCCGCCGCGCAGAAGGTCGAGGTCGTGAAGGCCGCGCCGCCGAAGTGCAAGAAGCTCGGCAGCGCCACCGGGCAGGGGCGCGATCCGGTCGAGGCGACGGCCGACGCGCAGGCGACCGATCAGGCCCGAGAGCAGAGCGCGAAGCTCGGCGGCGACACGGCGCACGTGGTCACCGAGACCACCGAGCAAGAGGCCGGCAGCGGCGGCACGTACGCGCACGTCACCAAGACCGTCGACGTGTACCTGTGCGGGCCGAAGGGGTGAGGTGCTCGCCCGCGCACCGACGTCACGCGCCCCCGACGTAGTCCGCGTACGTCCCGCCGCCGAAGGGCCAGACGTGCACGGTCGCCGCGCGCGGCGCGATGCGCTCGGCGCGCGCCATCAGCGCCTCCACCGTCGCGAGCTGCGCCACCAGCCCGAGCCGCTTGCCGGTGTCGGGCGGCAGCTTCGGCGACCAGACGAGGATCTCGTTGCGCCGCGAGCTCTGGAGCGAGAAGTGCGCGAGGAAGCGCTCCTCGACCCCGGCCCCCTTCTGCACGCGGTCGACGAAGCCGAGCACGCGCTCCTTGCCGATGACCTTCAAGAGCGCGCGCAGCGCGCCGTGCGGCAGCGTGCGGTCGGGGACCTTCACGTCGCCGATGCCATTGCGGCAGCCGAGCAGCGCGAGGATGAGGCCCCCCTCCTTCACGCTCGCCTGCACGTGGCCGACGCACTTCATCCCTTGGCGCAGGTCGGCGTTCATCGGGTTGGACGCGACGATCGCGACGTCGGCGCGCTCGCGCACCTCGCAGCGGGCGATCTCGCGCACGCGCGCGGCCCCCTCGCGGTGCGCCAAGACCGGATCGCCGCACACGAAGCGGCTCGGCGCGAGGTGCTCGTCGAGCACCGCGTTCACGAGGAAGATGCGCTTGCCGAGCAGCTGCGCGGCCTCCTCGAGATCGAGGCGCATCGGGCTCTCGAGCGCGCCGACGTAGTTGAAGTGCTCGGCCGAGACCCCCTGCATGTGGTTGTGGGCGATGGTCTCTTGCGCGGCGAGCCCGGGGACGAGCATCTTGAGGCCGCCGCCGAAGCCGAGCAGCAGGTGCGGCTCGATCGCCCCGACGCACACCACGAGATCGACCTCGGTGAGGTGGCGGTTGAGCGAGACGCGCGTGCCGCGCGAGGTCACGCCGATCGACGCGAGCTGCCGCGCATCGCGCGCGTCGTGGTTGAACCAGCGGATCCCCTCGTACTGCCCCTCGCCGAGCTTGTCGGCGACCTCAGCGGCGGTCATCGGGCGGTGCACCCCGAGGGCGAGCAGGACGCGCAGGTCCTCGCGCCGCGCGCCGCACGCTTCGAGGTGCGCGACGACGCCGCGGAAGAAGCGGTGCACCGGCGTCGGCCGCGAGACGTCGTCGACGACGATGGCGATCTTCTTGCCGGCGAGCTCGCTCTTTGCGAACGGCGCGCAGCCGATCGGGGCCGCGAGCGCGGCGGCGAGGGCGCCGTCGACCTCTTCGAGGGGCGCGACGCGACGCGCGACGTGCTCGCCGAGCAGGCGCCAGCGCGCGGGCAGGGTGAGGCGCGCGACGGCGCCGTCGACGGGGATCGAGAGGGACGGGCCGTGCGCGGCGGTCATGGAGCTTCGAGGCAGCGTAGCGCCGCGGCGGCCGCGCTCGAAGCCGCGGCGCATCCGCCCGTCGTCAACGCGCCTCGGGCGCGCACCTAAGCATGCGCGCGGTCGGCCACTCGGAGATCGTCTCGCAGCGCGCGAGCGCCTCGTGCACCGGTCGAAGGACGAACGCGTCGCGCTCGATCACCAGCGCGCCCCCGCGCGCGAGGAGCCGCGCGAGCTTCAGCCTGGCGGCCTCGGCGCTCTCAGCGTCGAGCGCGTGCACCTTGGCGAGCGGCACGATGCGCGCGCCGATCTCGGGGAGCACGAACGCCCCTTCGCCGTCGACCAAGGGCCACTTGGTCTCGAGGTGCGCGCCTCGCTCGAGGTAGTAGGCGAGCAGCGTCGCGTCGTAGTGGGCGACGACCGCGACCGGCGTCTTCGGCTCCGCCGCCGCGATCGCCGCGAAGCTCGGCATGCAGGCGTCCGCGTCGGCGACGTACCAGAGCCTCGCCCGCGCGAGCCCCGACAGGCCGAGCGCGATCGCCGCGGCGCCGGCGACGAGCGTGACGAGCGCCCCCGACCCACGCGCGCCCCTCGCCGGGGCGAGCGCCAGGGCGAGCGGCAGCAGCGGCGCGACGGCCGCCAGGTAGTAGGCCTGCACGCGCGCGAACGACGCGGCGAGCGCGATCCCCGCCGCGGCCGCGATCGCGGCGGCGAGCGCCACGGCCGGCGCGAGATCGTGACGCCGTCGAAAGGACCAGGCTGCCGCGACGAGGGCCGCGGCGACCAGCACGAGCCCGACCGCGCGCTCGGCCTCGACCGTCAGCTCGGCGAGCATCGCGCCCGGCGTGTGCGCCCCCCACGCGAGCGACGGGAAGTCCTCGGCGACGCGGCGCGCGCCGCGATCACGCACGATCGTGATCGCCTCGAGCGCCAGCGCAGGTGCGCCGAGCAAGACGCCCGCGAGCGCCGCGCGCATCACGGGGCGCGGCAGCCGGCGCGCGACCACGATCGGCAAGAGCGCCCCCGCGACGACGAGCGGCGCAAGATAGTAGGTCCACAGCAGCGCCGCCGTCACCGCGGCGAGCCCGATACGCACGCGGCGCGACGCGCGCTCGAGCGAGCGCGACAGCAGCGCCGCGAAGAGCACGCACAGCAGCGCGAAGAGCGGGATCTCGCTCACCTCGCGCGAGCGCACGACGAGCTCCGGCGAGAGCGTCACGAGCAGCCCCGCCATCGCGGCAGCGGGGCCGGCGCGCCCGCGCACCG
>JAJXTK010000170.1 GCA_021783935.1 Myxococcales bacterium
GCCGCAATCGGCCCCGCTCGCGAGCGCCGCGCCGAGCGCGCCCTCGATCGCCTCGGCCGCGGCGAGCGCGACGTCGACGAAGCCGGCGATCACGGCCCCCCCGCGCAAGGCCCCGCCGAGGCCGATGTGCGGCCGCACCGCGAGCCTCTCGGGGATGGCCACCAACAACGTCTACGAGATCGAGGCGGTCCGCGCCGCCGTCGGCACCATCACGCGCGCGGTCGACGCGTGCTTCGCCGCGACCGTGCACGATCCGCCCGAGCACCAGTTCGTGGACTACTCGTTCACGGTCGACGCGGGCGGCGAGATCACCTCGGTCGGCGTCGTCGGCGACACGACGAGTCGATGCGCGGCGCTCGACGTGTGCATGCACCAGGCGATCCGCAGCATGAAGCTCGGCCCGCCCCTCCAGCCCGGCACCGTGAACATCTTCTTCGCGGCGCGCGCGCCCGAAGGATCGAAGAGCTCGCCGTAACCAACTCGGCTGCGTCTGCATCCCGGGCGCGAGCGCGTCACCCGCTTCGCGGCGATCGTTCGACGAGCTCACCGTGACGCAAATCGTCATCGCGCTCGCCCGCGACGGCTCGAAGGCGAGTGCTATAAAGCGCCCCTTCCATGCGTGAGATCCGATATCGAGAAGCGCTGCGCGAGGCCATCGCCGAAGAGATGGAGCGCGACGATCGCGTGTTCATCGTCGGCGAAGAGGTCGGCCGCTACCAAGGCGCGTACAAGGTCACCGAAGGGCTCTTCGATCGCTTCGGCGACAGGCGCGTGATCGACGCGCCGATCGTCGAGGGGGGCTTCGCGGGCGTCGGCGTCGGCGCGGCCATGGTGGGCCTCAGACCGATCGTCGAGTTCATGACCTGGAACTTCAGCGCCGTCGCGTTCGATCAGATCCTGAGCAACGCGGCGAAGGTCCGGCAGATGAGCGGCGGGCAGTTCACCTGCCCCATCGTCTTCCGCGGCCCCAACGGCTCGGCGCGCCAGGTCGGCTCGCAGCACAGCCAGTCGATGGAGGGCTTCTACGCCCACGTGCCCGGCCTGAAGGTCGTCGCACCGGCCTTCCCGCGCGACGCCAAGGGGCTGCTCAAGGCCGCCATCCGCGACGACAACCCGGTGTGCGTCTTCGAGAGCGAGACGCTCTACAACGTGAGGGGGGAGGTCCCCGAGCCCGAGGCGGGCGACCTCATCGTCGAGATCGGCAAGGCCCACGTCCCGCACCCCGGCACCGACGTGACGATCGTGTCGTGGTCGCGCATCACGCTCGTGGCGATGCAGGCCGCCGAGCTGCTCGCGAAGGAGGGCATTTCGGCGGAGGTCGTCGACCTGCGATCGCTGCGCCCGCTCGACGAGGAGACGATCGTCGCGAGCATCGCCAAGACCCACCGCGCCGTCGTCGCGCACGAGGGGTGGCCCTACGGCGGCGTCGGCGCGGAGCTCGTCGACCGCATCCAGCGCCTCGCGTTCGACGAGCTCGACGCGCCGATCCTCCGCGTGACCGGCGCCGACGTGCCGATGCCGTACAACGCGAAGCTCGAGCAGTGGTGTCTCCCGCAGCCGCAGGCGATCGCCGAGGCGGCGAAGAAGGTCGCCTATCGCGCCTAGCGCGAGGAGCTCGGAACCCTCGAATGGCAAAGATCCTCGACATGCCCAAGCTCTCTCCGACGATGGAGGAGGGGCGCCTCGCGACATGGCACCGCAAGGAGGGCGACGCGGTCGACGTCGACACGCTCCTCGCCGAGGTCGAGACCGACAAGGCGACCATGGAGTTCCGATCGTTCGACAAGGGGACGCTCCTGAAGCTCCTCGTCGAGCCCGGGGCGATGGTCGTCTTGGGGCAGCCGGTCGCGATCCTCGGCGCGCCCGGCGAGGACGTTTCGGCGCTGGTCGCGAAGGCCTCGGGCGGAGGGCGAACGGCATCGGCATCGGCTCCGGCATCGGCTCCGGCATCGGCTCCGGTTCCGGCTCCGGCTCCGGCTCCGGCTCCGGCTCCGGCTCCGGCATCGGCACCGGCATCGGCTCCGGCATCGGCTGCCGCTGGCGGTCGCGTCAAGGCCTCGCCGCTGGTGCGCAAGCTCGCGCGCGAGGGGGGGGTCGATCTGCACGCGATCGCGGGCTCGGGGCCGCACGGTCGCATCGTGCAGCGCGACCTCGCCGGCGTGCCGAAGCAGGCCGCGCCGGCCGCGGCGCCGATGGTCGCCCCCGGCGCGTTGGCCGAGCCGGAGGTGCGCCCCCTCTCGATGATGCGCAAGACGATCGCCCGCCGGCTCACCGAGTCCAAGCAGACGGTCCCGCACTTCTACTTGACCGTCGATCTCGACGTCGACGACCTCGTCGCGCTGCGCGAGAGCATCAACGCGGATCTCGCGGCGGTGCCGGAGGGGCCCGAGGGGAAGCCCGAGAAGATCTCCGTCAACGATCTGCTGGTGAAGGCGTGCGCCATCGCGCTGCGCCGCGTGCCCGCGACCAACGCGAGCTACACGCCCGAGGCGATCCTCTTTCATCGGCGCGTCGACCTCTCCGTCGCCGTCGCGATCGACGAGGGGCTGGTCACGCCGGTGGTGCGCGACGCCGACAAGAAGGGGGTGCGCGCGATCTCCGCCGAGATCCGCGAGCTGGCGGCGCGCGCGCGCGCGAAGAAGCTGAGGCCGGAGGAGATGACCGGCGGCACCTTCTCGATCTCGAACCTCGGCATGATGGGCATCGACGCGTTCGCCGCCGTCATCAACCCGCCCGAAGGCGCCATCCTCGCCGTCGGCCAGGTGCGCAAGGAGCCGGTCGTGAAGCAGGACGTGATCGTGATCGGTCACCGCCTCGCCTGCACGCTGAGCTGCGATCACCGCGTGGTCGACGGCGCCGTCGGCGCGGCGTTCCTCAAGGAGCTGCGCAACCTCGTCGAGCACCCGACGCGCATCCTCGTGTGAGCATGCGCGGCTGGACGCTGCGGCGTCGGCCAGGCTACTTGCAGACGCCGATGGTCTGGTTGCTGGCGCCCTGCACACTGCCGAAGCTGCAGGTCCCGCTGCCGCACTCGGCGTCGGTCATGCAGAGTTGGACCTGCCACGAACGGCACGATGAGCGGCACGAGCTGCCGTTCAAATTCGAAGAAAGAGGCGCGTACGTGGCACAACAGACGTTGCCGCCAGAGCAGTCCGCTTTCTCGTTACACGTGAACGAATTCTGGCCAAGGCCGCAGGAAGAGCTGGAACACGCGTAGCTCCAGCTTCCGCTCCAGGCCCCGCAGCAAACATCGCCTGCCGCACAAAGCTGTCCCGCCGTGTCGCCGCAGTAGACCTGATTCGGGTTCGTGCTGAGGAGCCCCGCGTCGCTGCCGGTGTCGGCAACGCCGGTGTCGGCCGGGCCCGTGTCCGGCGTGCCGGTGTCAGCAACGCCCGTGTCGGCGGGCCCCGTGTCGGCAGGGCCCGTATCGGCAGGGCCAGTGTCCGCAACGCCCGTATCGGCGGGCCCCGTGTCCGGACTGCCCGTGTCCGGACTGCCCGTGTCTACGCCGGTGTCGATCGGCGCGCTGTCGACCCCCGTGTCGATCACCGTCGAGTCGGTCGCGTCGACGTCGCTGTCGACGATCGTGGCGTCCTCGGTGTCGGCGAGCGTGTCGTTGCCGGAGTCGTCGACGAACGAGTCGAGCGTCGCGCCGTCGTCGCCGGTCTCGGGGCTGGCGCCGTCGTCGGTCGGGAAGAGGGCGTCGTCCCCGCCGGACGAGTCTTGCGTCGCGCCCGAGTCGATGTCGTCGCCACCGAGCCCGCCGAAGGTCGCGCCGCCGCAGCCCACGAGGGTCCCGAGCAGCAGCGCCGAGAACGCGCGTCGCAATGCCATCGAGCCATCGTGCACCGGGCGCGACGGTCCGGCCAGATCGGACCGCGAGGGGGGAGGCACGCTCACCCGCGCCCACCCGGCGGCAGCGCGGGGCGCCGAAGCGCGATCAGGTGCTCCTCGCGCGGACGTTGATCGAACGCACCCATCGTCCGTGAATGGAAGTGTGGGCGCGCCTGCGACGCGATCGCCTCGATGACGAGCCCGGACTCGCGCGCGACCTGCGCCGTGATCTCTTCGGCCCGCAGCGCGGTGCGCTCGACGGCGCTGTCGGCGAGCACCAGGACCGCCAGCCCGCCGGGCCGCAGCGTCCGCGCGATGGCCTGCACCGTGCGACCGAGCTCGTCGGTCCAGCGCACCCGCGCCTCCTCGCCGCGCAGGCGCGCGTAGGCGCGGCGCGATCCGAGCTCCAGCTTCTCGAAGCGATCGGTGCGCAGCCGCAGCCAGCGAAGGCGCAGATCGTGGTGCGAGACGTAGTCGTAGGTGGCTGCGTACGGCGGCGAGGTGAGCACGAGATCGACGCCGCCGGCGCCGATGGTGCCGATGGTGCGCGCGTCGTCGGCGTGCACGTCGGCCGCGGGCGCGTCCTTCGGCAGCAGCTGCTCGAAGGCCGCGAGCGCGCGGGCGAGCTCCTCGGCCTTGGCCACGAACATCTTGGCCGCGAAGCCGGGCGCGATGCGGCGCGCGCCGGCCACCTGCCCCGTGTCGCCGCGCTTGCGCGAGAACTTGGTGAGGATCGCCGAGAAGACCAGCTCGACGTCCTCGCGCAGCGCGCGCAGCTCGATCGCATCGAGGCCGTCACGCAGCGAGTCGAGCTCGAGGAGCACGTGCGGCTCGAACAGCGCGACGTCCTCTTCGCCGTAGCGCAGCGTGGGCCGTGCCCGCGTCGCGCGCCGGCGGTCGGCGTGGTCGCGCACGCGCCGCGCGGCCTCGACGATCGCGCGCCGCTCTCGCTCGGGCACGCCGCGGACCTTGAGCCGCGCGAGCCGGAGCGCCAGCGGGTTGACGTCGGTGCCGATCGCGCGCGCGCCGGCGAGCCGCCCCTCGACCAGCACGGTGCCGCTGCCGCAGAACGGGTCGAGCAGCGTGGCCTGCTTGGGCAGGAGCTCGCGCAGGAGCCTCGCGGCGGTGCTCGGGTGCAGGCGCGCCGGGTACGAGTGGAAGCCGTGGACGTGCGCGCGCGCCGCCTCCTCGTCTTCGGGCGAGACCTCGAACGCCATCGCGAGCGTGCGCGCGAGCGCCTCGTCGCCGCCGAGGCGGGTCTCGCCGCCGACGTGACGGAGGGCGGTGCGCGCCTCGGGGGGGAGCGGCTTCTTCACTTCGACTCCATGCGCTTGTTCTGGTCGATGGCCTGCTGCAGCTTCGCGTCGAAGGCGCGCCGCTCGTCGTCGGCGAGCTCGTCGAGCGCGAGCGCGCGTTCTTGGCCCACGACGGCCGCCGAGGCCGAGATGCGATAGCGGACCTGGCCATCGATCGAGCGCTCGTCGACGACCGACTCGACGTGCAGCTCGTCGCGCGCCGGGAGCCGATCGAGCGCGGCCTGGGCCTCGGTGATCGACAGCCCCAGCTGCTCGGCGAGCTCGGACGCCGAGAGGGCCCCCTTCGCGCGCATCACGTCGACGGCCACGAGCCCGATCGCCTCCTGCATGCCGGCGCGCGCCGATGCCTGCGCTCGCCGCGCGCTCAGCAACAAGAGCATCGCCGTGATGCCCGCGAGCATCGCGAAGAGGCCCGAGTACAGCTCGATGCCGCCGAAGCCGGCGAGCGCGGCGATCGCGAGCACGCCCACGAAGAAGACGGCGCCGACGATCGCGACGATGCCGAACGCCTTGGCGATGACCGATTGCTTGCGCGCCTCTGCGACCTGCGCGAGCACGTGCCGCTCTCGCCCGCTGCGCGCGACCCCCGGCCGCTCCATCGGCACGCGGGGCCGACCGCACGCCGCGCACGTCCAGACGCCGTGGCGCTCGATGACCTCGGCGCGCGCACCGCAGGCTGGGCAGACGCGGTGCTCGCCCTGGAGCGAGCCGCAGCGCGCGCACCGATCGGCTCCTGGCGCCAAGGGGGCGCCACACACGGGGCAAGCGGCGGGGAGGCTCATCGTCACGGCGTTGCGTAGTGTCGAGGGGGGGCGGCGCGTGGTGGTGGTCGTCGATTTGGCCCCGACGAAGACGGCGCCGTACGATCCAACACAATGCGCCGAAGTGGAAGCGAAAGCAGGGCTCACCCGGGAGCAAGGGTCGTCGCGCTGGCGGCGATCGGCGCGCTCGCGTGGCTCGGCTGCGGCGGCGCGCAGTCGCAGCGGCTCTCGGACGTCGACGGCGAGCTCGCCCTCGTCGAGCGCGATCACGCTTCGTCGGACGCGCGCTGGGGGATGAACGTCGACGACGGGGACTACCGCAAGAGCGACGATTCGCTCGTCGGCGCCCCGACCGCCTCGGCCAAGCCCGCAGCCAAGCCGGTGGCGCGCCCGGTGGTTCGGCTCGAGGAGCCCGCCGAGGTGGGCGCCCCCGAGTCGGGCGACGGCGCGACCGACGAGGACGATCCGAACCGCCCGCGCCTGAAGCTCGGGCCGCGCGGGCAGATCGAAGAGACGGTCCCCGACGAGGGGACGGCGAGCACCAAGCCGGTGAAGTCGGGCGCGATCGATCCGCAGGCGACGGCCGACTACGAACAGGCGCAGCGGCTCGTCGCCGCCAAGAAGTGGCAGGCCGCGCTCGACTCGTTCGCCGGCTTCCTGCTCCGCTACCCCGACCATCCCTATGCCCCGAGCGCCTTCTACTGGCGCGGCGAGTGCTACTACGCGCTCGCCGACTACGGCAGCGCCATCGCCCAGTTCGAGGGGCTGCTGTCGCGGTTCCCGACGGCCGCGAAGGTCCCCGACGCGCTGCTCAAGCTCGGCCTGTCGGAGAAGAAGCTCGGCAGCGCAGCCAAGGCCAAGGCGGCGTTCGACCGTCTTCGGCGCGACTACCCGCTCTCGCCAGCCGCCAAGAAGATCCCGCCGGAGAACGCTCCATGATCCGTCGCGTGCCGAACGTCGCCCTCCTGGTCTCCGCCGCCGCGATCCTCTTCGGAAGCGCGCGCGCCTCGGCCGGCACGGCCCCGAAGCTCGTCACGCTCGCGGCCGACGACGACGCGTCGATCGGTCTCGGGCAGGCCTCGCGCGATCGGAGGTCGCTCTCGCTCGGCGACGACTCCGGCAAGCGGTCGTCGCAGGGAGTCCCCCCTTCGCACACCGTGCAGAGGGGCGACACGCTCTGGGACATCTGCGACGAGTACTTCGACAACCCGTGGCAGTGGCCGCGCGTCTGGTCGTACAACCCCGAGATCCTCAACCCGCACTGGATCTACCCGGGCGAGGTCGTGAAGCTACGACGCGAGAAGGGCCTCTCGGCCTCCAACGACGCCGCCGGCCCGGCAAGCACGACCGGCACGCGCCCCGGAAGCCCGCTGAGACCGCGGACCGTCGAGGCGGGCACCGTCTTCTTGCGCGACCAGGGGTACGTCTACGATCAGGCCAGCGAAGACACGGGCGAGCTCATCGGCAGCCCCGAAGACCGGATGTTCCTCACGCCGGGCAGCAAGGTCTACGTGCGCGTCACGAAGGATCAAGCCGACAAGCTCCAGGTCGGCGACTTGTTGAGCGTGTTCCAGTACACGCGCACGGTCCCCTTCGACGGCTCCAAGGAGACCGCGCGCGTGGTGCAGATCCTCGGCACGCTCCGCGTCGACGCAATCGACACCAAGACGAAGCTCGTCGAGGGGACGATCACCGAAGCGCTGGACGTCATCGAGCGCGGCGCCCGCGTCGGGCCGATCGAGCGGCGGCTCGACGTCGTCGCGCCGAAGACGAACGAGACCGAGCTGCGCGGCACGATCCTCAGCGCCATCCAGCCGAATGTGCTCTTCGGCCAGAATCAGGTCCTGCTCGTCGACAAGGGGGAAGCCGACGGGCTCAAGGTCGGCAACCGCCTGTTCGTCGTGCGCAAGGGGGATCCCTGGAAGCGAGAGGTGTCGTCGGCCGGCGAGATGGCGTCGCAGCACGTGGAGGTCGGCGCGGGCCCCGCGGTGATGCGGCCCGCGGTGCTCCCGCCGGACACGCCGGATCTGCCGGAGGAGGTCGTGGCGGAGATCCGCATCATCCGCGTGCGCAAGAACACCGCGACGTGCCTCGTGACGAGCGCCACGCTCGACATCGCGCCGGGCGACGTGTGGGTCGCGAAGAAGGGCTATTAGCTCGGACTCGCCGCGCTCGGCCCACGAGCGGGCGAGCGCGCGTCACACGAACAGCGGCAGGAACGCGAGCGCCGCCGCGGCGACGAGCTTCGCGACCGACAGCGGCGCGAGCGCGAGCGGCCCGCCGAGCGCGGTCGCGACCTCCTCGAGCGAGCGCGCGTCGCGCTCGACCCGCTCCCAGGTCGTGCGATCGACGTCCCCGGCGCGCACGGACGAGATGAGGCGACGCCCCGCGCCCCAGAGCGCGGCCGTGCCGTCGAGCGCGAGCGACAAGGGCGCCCCGACGAGCGTCGCGATCCAGGCCAGCGTGAGCACCGCCTCGACGCCGAGCCCGTGCGCCCAGCGGAACGCCGCGCCGACCGAGGCCGCGACCGCCACCACGACGAGCGAGGCATCGATCGCCTCGCCCATGGCCACCCTCGTCCCGGCGTCGACGCACCCGGTCGGATCGGCGATCCCCTCGGCGGGGTAGACGATCTCGCCGCGCTCGCGCGGCAGCCACTGCAAGAGCCGCCGCGCCTCGGCGCCGATGCGCACGCGCGTCGCGTCGACGGCGCGCAGCCCCCGCCCCAGAAACCACACCACGAGGAACGCGCCCGCGAGCGCGGCGAGGATCGTCGATGGCGCGGCGAGATCGAGCGCCCGCGAGGAGGGCGCCGCACGCCCGCCGAGGGCGACCCGCAGCCGCTCGCTCTCGAGCACGATCGAGAAGACCAGCAGCAGCGCGGCGAGCACGCCGCCGATGACCACGTGGGGCGCAGCGTTCGAAGCGGCGGGCTCCCCCTGCGACGCATGCTCGCCGGCCGCGCCGCCGAGACTCGCGTGCCGCAGCGACGCGGCCGCCGTCAACGCGCCCGAGGTCCCGTCGGACGTCTGCACGTACGGCGTCGCGCCCGAGAAGCCGACGACCGCCACGGCGATGCCGAGCAGCCCCCCTTGCGCGAGGCCCGTCATCTCGCCCGACAAGTGCCCGATCGCCAGCAGCGCGATCGCGAGCAGCGCGGGCGCGACCGCGGCGCGGAGCCCCATCGAGGCGCCGACGAGGACGCCGCGCAGCCACCCCGCCGAGATCGCGTCGGCCACGGCGCGCGCCGGCGCATAGCGCGCGTCCTCCGCGTACTGGGCCAGCACGACGAGCCCGTAGCCGGCTGCCGCGCCCATTGCCGCCGCGGTCGAGAGCCACGCCCACCAAGGGCGAAGCAGCAGCCACGAGGTGGCGGCGAACCCCGCGAGCTGGAGCGACGCCGCGACCCAGTGACCACGCGAGAGCGCCTCGCTGGCGGGCTCGCGATCTTCGACGCGCGCGGCGAGCGTGCCCACGACCGACGCGAGCAGCCCGTAGGCCCGTGCGAGCAGGGGCAGCGCCGCGAGCGACATCGGGGCGACGCCCGCGCTGGTCAGCGTCACGCGGTTGGTCTCGACGACGATCGAGGTCAAGAGCAGCGCCGCCACGAGCTCCACGCTCGCCGTCGACGCCGCCTCCGCGATGCGCGCCTGCGCGCGCGCAGGCCCCGCGCCCACCAGGCTCGCGAGCCTCGCGGGGTTGCGCACGTCCTCGGGAGAGCTCGCGGGCTCGACGCTCTCGAGCCGACGCTCCGCGCCGGCCGCGCCCGCCCAGAACGCCGCGCCGCCGGTCTGCGTGGCCGCAGCGTGCAGCGCGACCCCCAAGGGGAAGCCCGACAGGGCGCGCGCGCCCACCACCGGTGCGTCCTGCGCTCCGAGAGCGACGAGCGCGGCCCCGAAGAGCAGGCTTATCGCGAGCAGCGGGAGCGCCGCGGCCAGGACCGCGGCGACCGAGGCGCCGCGCATCGCGATCGCGAGCGCCTCTTCTGTCGAAATGCCGTGGGCGGCCACCCGCAGGGAGGCGCGCGCCTCGACGAAGGCGCCGAGTCGGGACCCCGCCCACGAGACGAGCGCGCCAAGGGTCAGCGAGGCGAGCGCCCACGCGCCGGCCTCGAGCCGCCCGCCGCCGAGCTGCGGCTCGCCGAGCCACGCCTGCAGCGCGAAGAGCCCGCCCGCGAGCATCAAGAACGGCACCGCGAAGAGGCGCGTCGCGCGGGCGCTCATCGCCGCCGCCCCCGCGCGCAACAGCCGTTCGAGCGCGCGCGCTCGGTCGCCAACCGGCCGGGCGCCGAGCCAGCGAGCCGACCCCATGGCGTACCCGAGCGCGAGTGCGGCGATGGCGCCGATGAGTGCGATCTGATCCATGGGAGAGCGCCTGCGGGGGGTGCATAGCCCGAGCGCCGTCGCGCGGGGAATGCCTGGTGCCACGAGCCGCCACGCAGAACCGCCCC
>JAJXTK010000171.1 GCA_021783935.1 Myxococcales bacterium
CGCCTTCGCGAAGACGTCCTTACCCGCGAGGCGCGCGAGCGCCGTACGTGCCGCGATCCCCGAGGCCAGATCGTTGCTCATGATCCAAACGCTCCACTTCGCTCCGTTACGTCCTGATCGACGGTCTCGAGCGCCGAGGTCGCGCGAGCGTCGAGGCGCGGCCGGAGAGGGCCGACGTCGGCCGATGCGTTACCACGGGACGTGCTCCGATCCGAGCGCCGCGATCGACGCGCGCGCGCCCGCATCGGGAGTGGTTCAACCAGCCTGGATGCGTCGCACGCTACGCACCGCGCTTTCCTGCGCGTTCGCGGCGCTCCGACGCAGGCGTCCTCACCGTCCGCTGCGCGACCCGACCTGCTAGCGCGCCTTGAACGCCGCTGCGCGCTTGCCGACGAACGCCGCCATGCCTTCCTTCTGATCCTCGGTTCCGAAGAGCACCGCGAACGCCTGCGCCTCGAGCTCGTTGGCCGACGGGAGCCCCGCGTCGCCGCGGCGCATGACGACCTTCGCTTGTCGGATCGCGAGCGGCCCCTTTTGGGCGATCTTCTTGGCGACCGCCTTGGCGTGCTCCAACACCGTGCCGTGCGGCACGACCCCCTCGACCAGGCCGATGCGGTGCGCCTCGGCCGCGTCGATCATGTCGCCCGTGTAGACGAGCTCGCGGGCCTTGCCGACGCCGACGCGACGGACGAGCCGCTGGGTGCCGCCGAAGCCGGGGATGACGCCGAGGTTGACCTCCGGCTGGGCGAAGCGGGCCTTGTCGCTCGCATAGATGAGGTCGCACGCGATGGCGAGCTCGCAGCCGCCGCCGAGCGCGAAGCCGTTCACCGCCGCGATCACGACGAACGGCGCCGACTCGAGGCGATCGCCGAGCCGATGGCCGAGGTCGGCGAACGCCTTGGCCTCGGCCGTCCCCATCTCGCGCATCGCGGCGATGTCGGCGCCGGCCACGAACGCCTTCTCGCCCGCCCCCGTCAGCACCAGCGCCCGGACGTCGCCCGCGGCGGTCAGCTCCTCCACGACGGCGAGCAGCCGCTCGAGCGTCGACCGGTCGAGCGAGTTGAGCTTGTCCGGGCGGTTGATCGTGACGATGGCGAGGTCGCCCTCGCGGCTGTGCAGGACGGGGTTCTCCAACATGGCACGGGCCGTACCCGGCCGTGGCCGGCCCGTCCAGACGCGCCGCCCCGCCGTCCGTCGACCGCCGAGAACCGCCTGCCGCGCCCCCTGGCTCTCATCGGCAGGGCGGCCGGGACGAGCAGCTCCCTTCGAGGGGTCGTCCGTGCGCCGGGGCCGCCGGGCCGCTACCTTTCCAGGATGCGCCGCGCGCGCTCGCCGCCGCCGTTGCGCACGAGCCGAGCGGTGTTATCGGGTATTTCGACGATGCCGACCTACGAGTACGCCTGCAAGTCCTGTGGAAACGAGTGGGAAGAGATCCAGCGCATCAGCGATCCTCCGCTCGACACCTGCCCGAAGTGCAGCGCGCGCGCGGCGCAGCGCCTCGTCTCCCAGGGGAACTTCATCCTGAAGGGGGGCGGCTGGTACACGACGGGCGGCTACGGCACGAGCGGCACCACGCGCACCGAGCCCCGCAGTGCGAGCGCCGCGAGCGGCAGCCCATCGAGCGGCAGCAGCTCGAGCGCCAGCCCATCGAGCGGCAGCAGCTCGAGCGCCAGCCCATCGAGCGGCAGCGCCTCGACCCCGGCGTCGAGCTCGTCGCCCCCCGCGGCGAGCGCCGCCAAGACCTGAGCGCTCCTCGCTCCAGCGAGGCACGGGCGCGCGACGCGCCTCTGCAAGAGGAGCATCAGAGGCGCGCGAACCCGTCGATCACGCGATCTCCGAGCGCGCCGAGGAAGTCGTCGCGCGCCGCGATCTGCGCGACCTCGCGCTCGTCGATCGCGCCGGCCTCGACCGCGTCGAGCAGCGCGTGCAGCCGCGCCGCGTGCGCGCGCCACCGCGTCTCGGCGTAGCGCTCCGCCGTCTCCATCGCGAGGATGAACGGCCAGTCGGACGACTCGAGCAGCAACAGCTCCACCGCGGCCTGCCGGATCGCTGCCCGCGCGGGCGCGTCGGCCGTGGCCCAGCGGCGATCGATCGCCTCGAGCACGCGCGCGACGGCGTGGTGCACGTGCCGCCAGAGTCGCGCGTTGCGCGGCCCGGTCCACACCCGCGCCTGCCCTTGGGCGCCCCAGGTCGAGGGCGCCGGCCGCGCGCAGACCAGCTCGCGGTGCTCGCGCAGGTAGCCGCCGAGCGTCACGGGCTCGATCGCGTCGGCGACGCTCGGCAGCGCGAGGTGGCGAAAGACCCCTTCGAGGAAGAGCGGCCCCTCGAACCACCAGTGCCCGAAGAGCTCGGCGTCGTAGGGCGCGACGATGATCGGCGGCGCCCCCTTCGGCCCGCGCGCGGACGGCTCGTAGCCGAGGTGCTCGGCGAGCCAGCGCGCCTGCGCGGCGCGGCTGAAGGCGAAGTGCCCCGCGTGCGACCACGCGCGCTCCTTCGCGGCCTCGGGGTCGTAGGGCTCCTTCTCGTCGAGCGGCGCTTCGGCCCCCGTGATCCGGTGGTACTTGAGCCCCGTCGCCACGCGCGTGCCGTGCGGCCCGATCTCGCCGAGCAGCTCGGCCTCGGGCAGATCGAAGCCGATGTCGCGGTAGAACTCGCGGTAGGCCGGGTCGCCCGGGTAGCCCTCGTGGCGCGACCACACCTGCCGCCCCGAAGCGAGGTCGCGCGCGAACCAGGCGACGCCGCTCGGCGACAGCACCGGCGCGTACGGACCGGCCGGCGGCCGCGGAAAGGCGTGGCCGAGCCCGTGCTCCTCGACGATCGAGTAGCCGACCCCCTCGGCGGCGAGGCGCTCGTCGACGTCGTGGTGATACGCGCACTCCGGGAGCCAGAAGCCCGTGGCGCGGCGTCCCGTCTGTGACTCGAAGGCGTCGAGGCCGAGCCGGATCTGGGCGCGCAGCGCCCGCGGCGATCGCACGAGGCCCGGGAGGAACGCGTGCGTCGCCGCCGACGCGCACAGCTCGATCGCACCCCGATCGTGGTGGTGCACGAACCCCGCGACCAGATCCCCGTGGTGCCGCTCCCAGGTCGCGCGCGCCGAGGCGAGCCACGCCTCGTGCGACGCGGCCACGGCCTCGAGCTTCGTGCCGGCGAGCCGCCGCGCCTCCTTGCGTTGCAGCGCCTCGAGGCGGGCGAGGTGCTGGAGGAAGCGATCGCGCAGGAGCTCGTCCTCCAGCATGTCGCCGAGCGTCGGCGTGAGCGACATCGTGATCGCCGCGCGAACCTCGTCGCGCTCCAGGCGATCGAGCATCGCGAGCAGCGGCAGGTAGCACTCGACGATGGCCTCGAAGAGCCAGCGCTCCTCGAGGTGCCGCTCGTTCTCCGGGTGGCGCACGAACGGCAGGTGCGCGTGGAGCACCAGCGCGAAGCGGCCCGCGGACATCAGGCGGAGCACTCTAGCAGGCCGTGGAGTTTCTCCGGAGCTGCCCGATCCTCTCCCGCCTCAACCCGAAACTCTCCGCGCGATCGACCACAGCCTGCCGACGGTCACAGTTTCCGCAGGCCGTTTCTCAACGGCCTGCTGGTGCAGGAGCCGCCCAGCCTCGTCCCCGCGAGCGCTCCTGCACGGTCGCGCCGGCCCACGATCCCCGCAGGCTGGCAAGCCCAGCCGGGCCGGATCGTCCCCAGCAATGCCACAAGTTTGACACCCGCTCCACCTGTTCAGTAATGTTCAGTGCGTTCGAGCACCCTGCTCACGTGCGGCGCATCCGCGTCCGTCCGGTGGGCACGCGGAGCCCGCGGGTCTGCCTTCGTCGGCAGCGCCCGCGGCAGCCGGGTCGGGGTGCGCCGGCGCGGCCGATCCACGGCCGGTCGGCAACGTCTCGCAGCGGATTCCCCGGCGCGTCCGGGGTCGAAGGAGAGCGGGTTCGATGCAGGGGCTCACCCATCGCCAGCTGATGGTCCTCGAGTACATCCGGCGCTCGATCCACGATCGCGGCTACCCGCCCACGCTGCGCGAGATCGGCGCCTTCATGGGGATCCGCTCGACCAACGGCGTGAACGACCACCTGCGCGCGCTCGAGCGCAAGGGCTACCTCACGCGCGAGGACATGAAATCGCGCGCGCTGCGGCCGTCGCTGCCGGGCGCGCCCTTGCTCGAGTCGACGGCGCCCGCCGCCGCCAACGGCAACGGCGACCTCGCCACCGTCCGCGAGGACGAGCGGCTCGTCGAGGTGCCGGTCGTCGGGCGCGTCGCCGCCGGTGTGCCGCTGCTCGCCGAGCAGAACGTCGTCGACACGGTCCGCATCGACCGCATGCTCGTGCGCGGCGGCAAGGAGGTCTTCGCCCTGCGCGTCCAGGGCGAGTCGATGATCGAAGCCGGCATCTTCGACGCCGACTACATCTTCGTGCGTCGCCAGCCCACCGCCTCGCGCGGCGACATCGTCGTCGCCCTCATCGGCGACGAGGCGACGGTCAAGTACTACTACCCCGAGAAAGACCGCGTCCGCCTGCAGCCGGCCAACGCCGCCATGGCGCCGATCTACGTGCTCGCCAGCGACTGGCGCAACACGATGATCCTCGGCGTCGTCGTCGGCGTGTATCGCAAGCTCTGACGCGCGCCCCGACGAGGGCTCGCGCCCCGATCGCCGCCCGGCCCCGCGCCGAGGCGGCGTTTCGCGTTCCTGCGTTGGAGTGTCCCCGCGCACGCCGCGCATCCGTGATTGACGCGGCCGTGGGCGGAACGATACCGTCTCGAAAAGGCGAGGTACGCGTGCGAGAGACCGCGAAGCACACGATCGCAGGGGCCATTTTCGCCGTCGCGCTCGCCTCCGTCGGAGGCTGCGGCGGCGTCGTGTACTCCGCGCGCATCAACTCCGTCGAGGCGAAGGTCGAGAAGGCCAAGGAGCTCGGCGCCGAGTCGAGCGCGCCCTACGAGTACTACTCGGCCAAGGTGCGCGTCGAGCGGGCGCAACAAGAGGCCTCGCGCGCCGAGTACGGCGACGCCCTCGATCTCATCGACGAGGCAGAGAACTTCGCCGATCGGGCGATCAACCAGTCGAGCGCGGTTCGCAAGGGGGCCGGGCGATGAGGGAGCTCTCGTCATCCATCGCGCGGCTCGCCTCGCTCTTCGCGATCCCGGCCGCCGCCGCCGCCATGTCGTGCGCCGGCCCCGCCCAAGAGACCGGGCGCCTCGCCGGGCTCGAGAAGACCATCGAGCAGGCCAAGGCCAACGGCGCCTTGCGATGCGCGCCGCGCGAGCTGGCCCTCGCCGAGTCGCACGCGCGCTTCGCGCAGATCGCGCTCGATCAGGGCTTCGTCTCGCGCGCCGACGAAGACCTCGCGATCGCGATCCCCAACGCGCACGCGGCGTTCGACAATTCGCCCGCGGACAAGTGCACCGATCGCGTCGTCGTCGTCGCCAAGCCGATCCCCAAGCCCGGCGATCGCGACGGCGACGGGATCAAGGACCCCGACGACAAGTGCCCCGACGTCCCCGAGGTCTACAACGGCTACCAGGACGACGACGGCTGCCCCGACGATCCCGACACCGACGGCGACGGCATCCCCGACTCGCGCGACAGCTGCCCGACGCTCCCCGAGGACAAAGACGGCTACCTCGACGACGACGGCTGCCCCGATCCCGACAACGACGGCGACGGCATCGTCGACAAGCTCGACAAGTGCCCCGACCAGCCCGAGGACCCCGACGGCTTCGAGGACGGCGACGGCTGCCCCGACGACGACAACGACAAGGACGGCGTCCCCGACCTCGAGGACATGTGCCCGCTCGATCCGGGCCCCAAGGATGGCACGCCCAAGGGGTGCCCGAAGAAGCCGTCGATCGTCGTCGTCACCACCTCGCAGATCAAGATCACCCAGCAGATCCACTTCGAGTTCAACAAGGCGACGATCAAGGCCGACAGCTTCCCGATCCTCAACGCCGTCGCGCAGGTGCTCAGGGACAACCCCGACATCACCATCGAGATCGGGGGGCACACCGACAACATCGGCGGCGAGGCCTACAACGACAAGCTCTCGCAGGCCCGCGCCGACTCGGTCCGCAAGTACCTGATCGACAAGGGGAGCATCTCGCCGAGCCGCCTCACCGCCAAGGGCTACGGTCAGCACGACCCGATCGACACCAACGCGACCGAGGCGGGGCGCGCCAAGAACCGGCGCGTCGAGTTCGTGCGCACCGAGCGCGGCAAGACGCCCTGAACGGTCGTCAAGTTCTCCGCTGCGGCGGGCCCGCGGGGTGGTCCGTCGCGGCGGCGTATTGGTTCGCTCAGGAACTGTGCCTGTAGTATGAACGCCGGCCACGCGTCGGTGCGCGACGACCCGGTCGTCGCCACGGGGCGCGGGTCGATTCGGGCGCTCGCTGCGCGGTGCGCTCGTTCGGTGGTCCTCGTGCTCGGATCGCCCTCGTCCTCGACGTGAAGGAGCTTCTTCATGCGCCGCTCGTCCTTCCGCACCGTCGCCCTCCTCTGCTCGGCCCTGCTCGCGGGCTCGGTCGCTCACCTCGCGAGCGGCGCGGACGCGAAGGTCGAGACCGAAGCCCGCAAGCTCCAAGAGAACGCGATGGACGTCGACTTCCTCGGGCTCGACCTCGCGGGCGCGAAGAAGAAGCTCCAGGACGCGCTCAAGAAGTGCGGCGAAGACAAGTGCAGCAAGAAGCTCGTCGCGAGCCTGCACCGCGATCTCGGCGTCGTCCTGGTGAACAACAAGGACCCGAAGGGGGGGCAGAGCGAGCTCGAGGCCGCGCTCGACGCCGACGAGAGCGTCACCGTCTCGAAGGACTACCTCGACAACCCCGACGTGAAGAAGGCGTGGGAGGCCGCGAAGAAGGCGGGCAGCGCCGCGCCTCCGCCGACCACGACCAAGCCCGCGTCGACGTCGACGTCCGCGCCCAAAGGCGGCAGCGACTCGAGCGACGAGGGGAGCCTGACGATCAAGACGAAGATCGCGGAGGCGGGCTACAAGCTGCCGGTCGTCATCGACACCGAGGAGGAGGCCGACAAGATCAAGCTCTCCTACAAGACCGCCGCGATGGACAAGTACAAGACCGTCGAGGCGAAGAAGGCGGGCAAGAAGTACCTCGTCGAGATCGGCTGCGAGGACGCGCAGTTCCCGGGCGAGATCAAGGTCTACGCGCGCGCCTACGACGATCAGGGCAACGAGGTCGATCACGCCGGCTCGCCGAAGAAGCCGCTCGTCATCAAGCTCGTCGACAAGCTCCCCGAGGGCGAGGAGGGGGCGAGCTACCCCGACGGCAAAGAGGCCGAGAAGTGCACCGACAAGGCCGACTGCCAGCCGGGCTTCCCGTGCGCGAGCGCGAACAAGAAGCACCAGGGGGACGGCTGCGAGAACGACGACGAGTGCGACAGCGGGCTCGCCTGCGTGCCGAACGATAACGGCACCAAGTGGTGCTACGAGTCGGGCGACGGCGGCGGGGGCGGGGGCGACGGCCCGAAGAAGCCGGCTCGCAAGTTCAAGCGCCTCTGGATCGGCGCCGATTTCCAGGCCGACTTCCTGATGCTCGGCAGCCAGAACGACATCTGCAAGGCCAACACTTGGGCCTGCGTCTACAACGGCGACGTCGTCGGCGCCGACGGCAACACCTACGGCGGCAACCACGACGTCGGCCTCACGCGTCAGGGGCACCCCGAGGACATCGACACGATCCTCGGCCAGTCGGGCAAGACCAGCGGCGGGCCGGCGCTCGGCACCTTGCGGGTGTTCGTGTCGTTCGACTACTTCATCACCGATAACATCTCCCTCGGGCTGCGCCTCGGCCGCGCCTTCCGCGGCAACGACGCCAACTCGGTGACCTTCTTCCCCTGGCACATCGAGGCGCGCGGCCAGTACTTCTTCGGCAAGGATCCGCTCGCGACCACCGGCTTCAAGCCTTACGCGATGGTCGGCGGCGGCGCGGCCGAGTTCGACGCGCCGGTGCCGAACGTGAAGGTCATGCCGGGAACGGGCGACGCGAGCACCGGGCAGTACACGTCCAACATGAACGCCTGCACGGAGATCGACGCGGCCGGCACCTGCCGCCTCGGCAACGTGACGGCCTATCGCCTGGCCGGCCAAGGCTTCGCGGAGATCGGCGGCGGCTTCTGGTACCTCGCGACGGAGAACATCGCGATCAACGTCGCGGCCAAGCTGCTCTTCCCCCTGCCGACCTTCTCGCCCGGGGTCGCCCCCGAGGTCGGCGTGAAGTTCGGCTTCTGACCCACTACCTCACGAAGTCGTCGCGCCACGCGCGCGCCCGTCGGTGGTGCGCGCGAAGAAGTGTGTCCTCCAATCCGGTCGCCAAGGATGCTTCCCGAGAGGCTCTTTCTGCGGCCCTGACGGAACCGCGCCGCGGCTCGAGCCGGGCGCATTGAAGCCCGCGCCCTCCACGAGCGGACTACACCGCCCCCATGCTGCGATTGGCCCCTTCCCACGTCCGCTTCGTCGCCTCGCTCGCCCCGGTCCTCGCCGCTCTCTCGCTCGCGCCCGCCGCGCAGGCGATCGACAAGAAGGCCGAGGCCGAGGCGAAGAAGACGGCCTCCGACGCGATGGACACCGACTACCTCGCCAACGACCTGAAGAAGGCCAAGGCGAAGCTCGAGAAGGCGATCCAGCGCTGCGGCAAGGACAAATGCACCCCCGCGACCCTCGCGACCTTGCACCGCGATCTCGGCGTGGTGCTCGCGACGTCGAAGGACGCGAAGGGGGCCGCCAAGGAGCTCGACGCGGCGCTCTCGGCCGACCCGAAGGGCGAGGTGCCGAAGGACTATCTCTCGTACGCCGACGTGAAGAAGGCGTGGGAGGCGGCGAAGCAGCGCGCCAAGGGGAGCGCCTCCGGGCCCTCCGAGTCGGCCGGCGACGCGGGCGGCGTCTCGGTGAGGTTCGCCACCGCGCCGGTCGGCTACGAGTTCCCCATCGTGGTGACGGCGCCGAAGGGCGCGGCCGCCGTGAAGGTCTCGTTCAAGACCGACGCGATGGACAAGTACCACGCCCTGGACGCCGAGAAGCAGGGGAAGGTCTGGGTCGCGATCATCCCGTGCGCGCACACCGGCGCCGAGGGGGAGATCAAGTACTTCGTCAAGGCCCTCGACGGCTCCGGGGAGGAGCTCGATCACAAGGGCTCGGTGAAGTCCCCCGAGACGATCACGGTCGTCAAGACCATGCCCGACGGCGAGGAGACCCCTTCGCTCCCCGGCGACAAGGAGCCCAAGCAGTGCGGCGACCAGGGGGACAAGAAGGGCGACGGAGACGCGTGCGACAGCGACGACCAGTGCCAGGACGGGCTCGCCTGCAAGGACGGTGACGACGGCAAGCACTGCGCCTCGGGCGAGCGCAAGTCGTCGAAGTCGAAGTCCTCGGGGGGCGGGCCGCGCTTCTTCATCGGCGTCGAGGGGCAGCTCGAGATGCTGAGCCTCGGCTCGACGGGCAACCTGTGCAACCAGAGCGGCTGGGCCTGCTCGTCGACCGAAATCGCGGGGCAGCCGGGGCGCTTCGACGTCGGCCCCGGCGATCCGACCAAGGTCGTGAACGTCACGAGCGGCGGGCGTACCGACGGGGGCACCGCGTGGGGCACCGGCCGCGTGATGGTCACGGCCGACTACCTCGTCTCCTCGCACTTCGCGCTCGGCGCCCGCATCGGCTACGCGTTCAACGGCAACCCGACGAACGAGGTCCACCCGTTCAACCCGCTGCACGTCGAGCTGCGGGCGCACTACTTCTTCACCGAGTCGTCGATCCGCCCGTTCTTCAGCTTCGGCGTCGGCTACGGCGAGATGGACGGCAAGGTCAACGGCGTCGTCGTGCAGCCGGTCGATCCGAGCCTCGCCGCCTACCAAGACAGCAACGGCAACGCCGTCATCCCGAACGTGAGCGGCTGGCGCACCACCGGCCCGCTCTTCGCGTCGGCGGGGGGCGGCGCCTGGGTCTTCCTGTCCGACAACTTCGCGCTCGACGTCGGCATCAACGTGATCCTCCCGCTGCAGAACTTCAGCGTCGGCATCGCGCCCGAGCTCGGCCTGAAGTACGGCTTCTGAGCCGACCCGGGGGTAGGGGGCCGATGACGACGTCGCGCACGCTGCTCGACCTGCTCGATGATCAGGTGCGCGCGCGACCCGAGGCGGTGGCCTACCGCGTGCGCGACGGGCGCGGCTTTCGCGACGTCTCGTGGCGCGCGTTCCACGACGACGCGTGCGCGCTCGCGGGCGCGCTGATCGAGCGCGGGGTCTCGGCGGGGGACCGGGTGGCGATCTCGGCGTCGACGTCGCTCGAGTGGCTCCTGTGCGACTTCGCGGCGCTCTACGCGGGGGCGATCACCGTGGCCGTGCCGGCGGGGATCACGGCCGCGCAGACG
>JAJXTK010000172.1 GCA_021783935.1 Myxococcales bacterium
GCTGCGCGCGTTCACCGAGACGGCGCTCGCCGACGCCGCCGCCACGCGCGCGCTCGGCGCGACGCTCCTGGTCACCGGCGCGATGCTGGTGACCGGCGCCCGCCGCGGGGCCACGGGGGCGCGGCGCCAGGTCGGCTCGCTGCTCGGGTCGCTCGTCGTGGCGGTCGGCGTCGTCAAGCTCGTGCAGCCGGCGGCGATGCTGCCGTTGCTCGGGTCGCTCGGCTGGCCGCGCGACGGCGTGGCCGTGCTCGGGGGCGCGCTCGCGCTGCTCGCGCTCTCGCTCTGGCGTGCGCGCGTCTGACACGGCACGATCGAGGGCGTGAACGGGGCTCTTCGCGCGCTCGCGCCGGCGCTGCTGCTCGGCCTGCCCGCGCTCGCGACGGCGGGCGCGGGCGTGGTCGATCACGTGTGCGCGCGCGACGAGGGGCAGGCGATGTGCCCGATCGGTCGCGTGCGCATGTGCTCGAGCGCCGGGGCGCTCGCCGGGTGCCTCTGCCCGCCGGGCGCCTCGGCCAAGGGGAGCGCCTCGTGCAGCGCCGACCTCTCGGCGTCGAAGCCGGCCGCCTGCGTCGTTGCGCAGAGGGGGCTCGGGGGGGTCATGGCGGCGTCGTTGGAGCTCGGCGAGCTCGCCGCGCCGACGCTCCCGTCGATCGCGTCGGTCGATGCGGCCGTGACCGTGGCGCGGCTCGACGCGAAGATCGCGACCGCGAGCGCGGAGGAGCTGACGAGGCTCGCGGCGGCGCACGAGGCGCTGGAAGGGGAGTCGGCCGCCGAGGTCGCGACCCTCACGGGCCAGAGGCGCAAGCTCGCCATCGCCCGGCGTGACGCGGCCGTCGCGCGCGTGATCGCGGTGCTGCGCGAGCTGCGCGCGCGCTTTCCGAGCGATGGGCGCATCGCCGCCGAGACGGTCGCCCTCGCGCGCGCGCACCTGCGTCGTCGTGCCTACGGCGTCGCCTCGCCCGACGTCGACGACGGCGCCGTCGCGCGCAGGCTGTTCGAAGAGGTCGTCGCGTCCAAGGCTGGCGGCCGCACGCTGCGCGACGCCGCCTTCGCGCTCGCGGAGGAGGCGATTCGCGCCGGGGCCTGGAGCCGCGCGATCACCCTCGAGTCGACCGTGCTCAGCGCCGCGCGCGGCGGCCTCGCCGATGATCCGGCCTACGTCGCGGCCGCGTACGCGCGCACCGCCGAGGCCGAGCTAGAGAGCGCGAGCTTCGCCGCGGCGAAGGTCTCCCTGATCGACGCGGTCTCGGCCGGGGCGCGGTGCGAGCCGCGCGGCGAGTGCGTCTCGGCGGCGGCGGCGTCTCGCGCCGTCTTGCCCGGCGTCTTCGCGGCGCTCGGCGAGCCGGCGCGCGCGCTGGTGCCCATCCTGCGCCTCGGGGCGATGCCGTCGACGCTGCGCGCGCGGCCGCTCTGGAAGCTCTCGGAGATCTTCGCGTCGGCCGCGGGGCCGGCCTGCGCCGCGGCCGCGGACGAGGCGCGCGCCTGGGCGCAGGTCGTCCGCTGAGGCTCAGACCTTGCGCTCGAGCACCAACCGACCGCTCGGCGCGAAGCCGTTGCGGTGGAGGAACTCGAGCAGGCCGAAGTCGTTCCACGCGACCTCGGTGCGCACCTCGCTGACGCCGAGCCCGCGCGCGTTCACGGTGAATTGGCGCAGCATCGCCTTGGCCGCGTGGCGGTGCCGGTACTCCGGATGCACCCCGATCGCGTCGAGCGTGGCGACCGGCTCGGCGCGCCCGAATTCGCCGTAGAAGACGCTGCCGATGAGGAAGCCGACGACGTGATCGTCGAGCTCGGCGACGAGCGACATCTTGAGCGACTGCTCGTGCAGCGCGGCGCGCACGCGATCGCGGAAGTACTCGACGCGCCCCCGCCCCATCGAGAGCTCGTCGATGCGGACGATGGCGTCGAGATCGCGCTCCTCGAGGACACGCACCAGCACGGCGTCGGTCTCGAGCGCGCCGGGCTCGAGGTCGCGGGGATCGTCTTTGGGACTCGTCGACATGGGGGCCTCCGGGGCCGGCAGGATCGCGCCGGCGCGCGCGGCGGTCGAGCGCCGCGTGCCGCCCCCCCGCTTCACCCGGGCGGACGCGGCATCAGCAGCTCGCGCAGATCGCCCTCGATCCCGAGCTCGACGCCGACGCGCGCGAGCACCCAGTCGAGCAAGCGGCCGCCGGGCGGCGCCGCGATCCGATCGAGCTCGCCGACCAGCGCGCGCTCCTCGTCGGTGCCCGACGCGAGGATCCCCGTGACGATCGCCTCGCGCAGGGGGTGGTCGACGAGGCGCGCGCCGCCTAGCCGCCGCTTGATCGCCAGCGCGCCGCGCAGCGCTCGGTGCACGTGCATCCACGCGCGCGCCCAGGTGGGAAGCGGCGCCTGCGCCCCCTCGGCGACCAGGCGCCGCGTCTCGGCCGCCCGCGCGTCGAGCAGCGCCCCCTCGAGGCGATCGAGCTCCGCGAGCGAGCCGGGGCATCGCCGCGAGAGCTCCCGCAGCGCCTCGCGCGGCGCCTCGCGCCCCGCTGAGGCCCGCAGCGCCCGCAGCGCCCGCAGCGTCGCGTACTTCCAGGCGAGCTCTCGGAGCTCGCGCTCGAGAGCGGCGCCGTGCACCTACTCGCTCGCGCCTTGGCCGCAGCCGCCCGCGCCGGGCGTCTTGGCGACGATCGCGTAGTCGCCGAGCGGCAGATCGCTAGGGATGGTGACCGTGCCGTCGTAGTCGCCCGCGTCGTCCGTCGCGAGCACGCCGACCACGCGCTCGGCGCCACCGCCCGATCGCGCGAGGACGATCTCGACGCGCACGCGCTTGCACGGCGCGCCGTCCGAGGCGCTGAGGTGCCCCTTCGCGTGGAGGGTCTTCTGGCGCTGGACCTCGACCGGATCGCCCGTCGCGCCGACGAGCGAGAGGGTGACCTTCGAGGGGGGCGCGCTCGAGGGGGGCGCGCTCGACGGCGAGAGCGTCGGTGCCGTCGTGGGCGAGCTGGTCGGCGTCGTCGGCGGCGACGTCGTCGGCGGGACGAGATCGCTCCCCTTGGTCGCGCCCGCCGGCCACTCGTACGGGTCGGCCGGCGGTTCGTAGCGCGGCTGCGGCTTGCCCGGCTTCTCGGACTTGTCGTCGAGGACGCGCCCTGCGCCGCCGAGATCGATGCGGCGCCAGAGGTAGCCGTCGTGCACCTCGACCCACGCGTGCGCCTCGTTGCCGACGAAGCGCGTCGGGATGCCGAGCCCGAGGGCGGTCACCATGAAGGCGAAGGCGCGGTGGCGGCAGACCCCCTTCTTCGAGTGCACGAGATCGAGGTAGACGTCGCCGCTCGACGCCGGCGGATCGTCGCTCTCCTTGAAGCCGCGGAAGTAGTCGACGAGCTGGCGGATCGCGACGCTCGGCCGGCGCGTCTTGTCGATGCCGAGCTCCTTGGCGACCCCGTCGGCCGCGGCGCGGACGTTCGCCGGCAGCGGCGGCAGCAGATCGGCGCGCAGCTCGTGCCAGTCGTACGCGCTCGTCGCGCCGGCGAACGAGTCGCGCGGCGCGGCGAGCTCCATCACCAGCCGCGCGGGGCCCGAGCCGGCGCCGACCACGAACAGGTTCTCGGCGCCGTCGCGTTCGAAGTGGAACGCCAGCGAGCTCGCCGACAGGTACGCCCGCTTGATGCGCGAGCCCGCGATGGGGGTCGGCACGCGGATGCGATCGCCGGCCACCAGATCGACGGCGAGGTCGGCGTAGAAGGTGTCGACGGCGCCGGTCGGGTCGGCCTCGCGCGCGAGGTCGACGGTGACGGCCCGCGGATCGCGCACGACGAGGCGGTAGTCGGGCTCGACGGCGTCGAAGGCGACGAGGCGCTTGAAGGGCGCGATGCTCGGTCGGAACGGATCGTCGTAGGGCAGCGTGTCGGGGCGCTTGGTGTCGAGATCGGGCAGGTAGGCCGCGCCGGGGAACGCCGGCTTCGAGCCGTATTTCGGGGTCTTTGGGCCGATGGGCCGACCCGCGTCGGGCGCCGTGATCTTGCCGCTGCGCGTCTCGAGCTCCGCGGCGAAGCCCCCCTCCATCGTGACCGCGCCGAGATCGCCGTCGGTCGTCGGGTCGTAGGGGACGTACTCGTGGAGGATCACGCCGTCGGCGGCGAGCGACGGCGCGGCGATCGCGACGGCGGCGAGCAGCAGCCCGAGGCGGCTCGGGCGCCAGCGGTCCCGACGAGGCGGCGAGCCCAAGACCATGGAAGGCTCCGACCCGCCCGCGCGCCCGAGGTTCCCGGGCGTCATCGGCCGCCCTGGACCCAGGCGCCCTCGCGCCAGCACCAGCCGTCGCCGCACTGGTAGTAGCCGCCCGGCTCGTAGCGGTAGCCCGGCCGATGGACGCAGCGCTGCGGGAACCACACGTACTGGTATCCGTTCCAGCGCCAGTGACCGGGCACGCGGGTGGCGCCCGGCTCGCACGCGATGGGCGGCTCGCTCTGCGGCGAGGGCGGCGGCGTCGTGACCTCGCTGCGCGCCTCGGGCGCCGCGACGACGACGCAGGCCACGAGCAGCCCCGTCGTGGCGAGCACGACGTGCGCCGCGAGCGAGCGTGCGAAGGGCGAGCGACGAGTGCGCATCGAGAGCGATGGGCGCGATGGGCGCCGCACGAGACCACCGCGAGCCGGCCGAGAGGGCGAGGCTTCCGCCGAAGTCGCTAGCTTGCACCGTGCGACGTCGGCGCGCCATCCGGACGCCGTGCGAATCGGCCCGCCGCTGGGGCTCGATTGCGTATCATCCCTCGGGTGCCGCACACGTTGCGCGCGCCGACGAGCACCCATGCCCTCTCTCGCGAAGTCCCTCGAGGCCCTTTCTCCGGCGTTCAAGGCGAAGCTCGCCGGCCGACACTTCGATCCGAAGCGCCTCGAAGAGTGGGCAGGACGCGTCGGGCGCACGAGCGTCGATGCGAACCGCGTCACCGGCGTCGTCGAGCCGCCGCGCCCCGAGGACGTGACCCCGTCGCCGGCGTCCGCCACCGCCGAAGGAGCCGCGGCCGTCGAGCGGGGGCGGGCCGCGATCGCCCGCGGTGAGGTCGCCTTCGTCGTGCTCGCCGGCGGCATGGCGACGCGCATGGGCGGCGTCGTCAAGGGGCTGCTCGAGGCGCTGCCGGGGCTCACGTTCCTCGGCTATCGCGTGCGCGAGATCGACGTGCTGCGCGAGCGCTTCGGCGGTCGCGTGCCGCTCTGGTTGATGACCTCCTACGCGACCTCCGAGCCGATCGACAAGGCGATCGCGGGGCTCGGCGACGGGCGCGAGATCGCCACCTTCGAGCAAGACCTTTCGCTGCGCCTCACGCCGTCGGGTGACCTCTTCAAGGGAGACGACGGGCTGCCGAGCATCTACGCCACCGGGCACGGCGATCTCCCCGACGCGCTCAAGCGCTCCGGCCTGCTCGACGCGTTCATCGCGCGCGGCGGCCGCGCCGTCTGGATCGCGAACATCGACAACCTCGGCGCGACGGTCGATCCGGCGCTGCTCGGCTGGCACCTCGGCCACGGCTCCGCGCTGAGCGTCGAGGTCGTCGAGAAGGTCGGCGCCGACAAGGGGGGCATCCCCGCGCGCCTCGACGGGCGCGCCGTGATCCTCGAGGAGTTCCGGCTTCCCAAGGGCTTCGACGCCACGCGCGTGCGCACCTTCAACACCAACACGCTGCTGGTCGACGCGCGGGCGCTGCGCGACGCGCGCGTCGACTGGACCTACTTCGAAGTGCGCAAGAAGGTCGGCGAGCGCGAGGCGGTGCAGTTCGAGCGTCTCGTCGGCGAGCTCACGAGCGCGCTCGACACCAAGTTCGTGAAGGTGCCGCGCGAGGGGCTCGCGACGCGCTTCCTTCCGGTGAAGGACGGTCCCGAGCTCGAGGCGCGGCGAAGCGAGATATTCGGGATCGCGCGAGACCGCGGGATCATCGCGTGAGGTGATCGACGTCGACGTCGGCGTTTCGATCCGGCTACGTTCGCCCGCGTGCGAGAGGGAGATCCGGGAGGCTCCGCGCCGCCGGCCGGAGAGACCGAGCGGCTCTTGGCGCGCGTGCGCGAGCTCGAGGTGCAGCTCGAAGGCATGCGCACGCTGGTCGACAGCGTGCCGATCGGGCTCTTCTCCATGGACGATCCGGCGAGCGGCGTGATCACGCGGGCGAACCGGGCCACCGCGCGCATCTTCGGCTGCGAGACGGTCGAGGAGTTTCTCTCGAAGACGGCCGCCGACTACTACCCGGACCCCAAGGAGCGCGCCGAGACCTTCGCGCGCTTGCTGGCCGATCCCGAGTTTCGCGCGACGGGGCTCGCGAAGTTCGAGACGATCCGGCGGCGCCTCGACGACGGCTCGCTCATGCCGACGCTCATCAGCGTCCAGGCTGCCTTCGACGAGCACGGCCGCATCCGTCGCTTCGACGGCGCGCTCGAGGACGTCACCGAACGAAGGCGCGCCGAGCGGACGTTCCTCGCGAGCGAGGAGCGCTTCCGCATCCTCTTCGAGCACGCGCCGATCGGCGTCGCGTTGACCGACGTAGCGGGGCGGATCGCGCGCGCTAACCCCGCGTTTTGCGCCTTTCTGCGCCGCGCCGAGCCCGAGCTGCTCGGCCTCGCGCTCGACGACCTGCTCGTGCTCGAGGCTGGCGAGGCGGGGCTCTTCGCGTCGGCGGGCGCGCGCGCGAGGGACGTGCCCGTCACCGAGGAGCGACGCTTCAGGCTCGCCCACGGCGGCGAGGCCTGGGGCTTCGTCGGCCTCAGCTGGATCCTCGACGGCGAAGGGCGCCCCACGCAGGGCGCGCTGATCGTTCAGGACATCACCTTGCGCAAGCGCATCGACGACGAGGTGCTGCGCGTGCAGAAGCTCGAATCGCTCGCCCTGCTCGCCGGCGGCGTCGCGCACGACTTCAACAACTTCCTCGCCTCGATCCTCGCCAACCTGAGCCTCGCCCGTCGCCGCGACGGCGCCTCGGCCGCCGAGTGCCTGCGCGACGCAGAGGACGCGGCCCTAAGGGCGCGAGAGCTCACCCGGCAGCTGCTCGGCTACGCGCGCGGCTCGGCGCCGGCGCGCAGCCCGGTGCGCCTCGCGGAGCTCGCGCGCGAGGCCGTGCGCTTCTGCCTGCGCGGCTCGAACGTCTCCGGGGAGGTCATCGAGGGCCCGGACGTGGCGTCGGTCGAGGTCGATCCGGCGCAGATCGAGCAGGTCCTCTGCAACCTCGTGATCAACGCGCGCGAGGCTATGGCCTCGGGCGGCGCGCTCAGCGTGCGCATCGACGCGGTGAACGTCGGGCGCGCCGACGGCCTGCCGATCGCGCCGGGGCGCTACGTGCGCGTCGCCGTCGCCGATCGAGGCAGCGGCATCGCCCCCGAGCACCTCGATCGCGTCTTCGACCCCTACTTCACGACGAAGTCGCGGGGCAGCGGCCTCGGGCTCGCGACGGTGCTCGCGATGGTCCAGCGCCACCGCGGCCACGTGGGCGTCCGATCGGAGCGCGGCGTGGGCACGACCTTCACGGTCCACCTGCCGGCGGCGCCTCCGAGCCGCGCGCCGCGCGCGAGCGATCCGAGCCCGCCGTCGCCGCGCCGCAGCGGTCGCGTGCTGGTCATGGACGACGAGGAGCAGCTGCGCCGCGTGCTGCGCGCGATCCTCGAGCAGCAGGGGTTCGCGGTCGACGTCGCCGGCGAGGGGGGCGAGGCGTTGCGTCGGTGGGAGGCCGCGCGCGCGGGGGGCTCGCCCTACCTGTTCGCGATCTTCGACGTCACGATCCGCGGCGGGATGGGGGGCGAGGAGGCGATGGCGCGCCTGCGCGATCTCGACCCTTCGGCGAAGGTGATCGTCGCGAGCGGCTACGCCTCGGGCTCGCACCTCGAGGGCTTCCGCGAGCGCGGCTTCGTCGGCATGGTCGAGAAGCCGTTCTCGATCGACGAGCTGCTGCGCGTGATCGACGCCGCCCTCACGCCGGCTTGAGCGCCGCGGCCCCTGTCGCGTTCACATCTCGAACGCGAAGCCGAGGTTCCACGTGCTGTCGCCGACGTTCATGGCGTTCGTCTGCAAGAGGCCGTCGAACGCGGTCACGGTCCACTCGGCGAACAGATACGTGTGGTTGACCCCCTGCTGGACCTGGAAGGTCTTCGCCGTCTGGCGATCGAGCGCGTCGAGCAGGAACATCACGCCGCCGGTGTAGACGAGCCCGTTGCTGTGCCCGCGGCCGAGCGTGCCGTCGCTGTCGGCGATGGACGTGCCGCTGCCGTTGGTCGAGTTCCACCACGCGGTGCCGAGCCCGAACTTGACGTAGGGAATGAGCGGAAAGGCGGTCTCGCGCGCGACGACGTCGAGGCGGGCGACGAGCAGCGCGGCCATCGGGATCACCTGGAGCGCCGCGGTCTCGGCGCTCGGCTGCCCAGCGTTCGGTCCCGACGCGAACTTCGCGCTGCCGGTCGCCTTCGTGTAGCCGATCCACCCGCCGAGCGACAGCGAGCCGAGGTGCTCGACGTGGAGGAACTCCCAGTCGACCTCGCCGCCGATCATGAAGCGCGTGGAGCCGCCGAACGTGTCTTTGTAGGGCGTCGCGTGGCTGGAGTTCGCGAACTCGCTGTCGACGTTGGGGTGGTAGGCGCCGAAGCGCATCTCGACGGCGATCGTCGAATCGGGGTCCTTCACCGGGGTCGCGTCGAAGGTCTGGGCGTGTGCAGCGCCCGCGGCGGCGAGCGCCCCGAAAAGCGCGCTGAAGCCTGCGAGGCGCTTCATCGGCGCGCTCCGCGCCGCCGCAGGACGAGCGTCGCCGCCGTCGCCAGGCTCAAGCCCGCGAGGGCGCCGATGCCGCGAGACCGGCCGAAGCCGCAGTAGCCGCCGCCCGCCTTGCCGCCGTCGGCGCGGTAGGCGTCGAAGAAGTCGGTGGTCTGCTGCGGCGCCATGCAGACGACCTGCGAGAGCTGGCCGCTGTTGGAGTTGTTGTCCATGCCGGCGATGGCGACCGCGTAGCTCACGCCGTTCTGCAGCCCCGAGATCGTCATGGTCCCGCCGGTCGAGCCGACCGATCCGCACTCGAGCGCGGCGATGTCGTTCGACGGGAGCGCGTTCACCACGAAGTCGGCGGGCAGCGTTGGGGGGCAGGTCCCCGTCGGTCCGGCCTCCGAGCCGCCCGTGTCGGAGGTCGAGCTCGCCGTGTCGGCCGCGTCGGCGCCGCTCGTCGCGTCGACGGCGCCTGCCTCACTCGTACCGGCCTCGGTCGTGCCTGTCGTGGTGCCGTCGAAGACCGCCGCGTCGAGCCCGCCGAACGGGTCCGACTCGCTCCCGCGCTTGGGGAAGCAATAGGCCGTGTAGCCGACGAAATCGGGCACCTGCGCGTTCGCGGTGCTCGGCCACGAGGCGACGAGGATCGACTGCCCGGCGCCGAGCGTGATGCCGGTGGGCGGCAGCGGACCCGCGAGGTCGTAGATCGTGTCCCAGGTGCTCTCCCATGGGCTCCCGCTCCCCGCCGCGAAGTCGACGACGTTCACGTCGTCGAGGAAGGGGAGGAAGTGCAGGTAGAAGCGCGTGGGCTCCATGTTGCCCTGCGGGTAGCAGATGTCCTGGGGCGTCGGGTACTGGGTCGTGTCGTCCGCGTTGACCATCCGATAGGCGGCCTTGATCATGTCGGTCGACCGCGTCTTGACGATCTTGCCGTTGAGGACGTCGGCGAGCTGAAAGACCGCTACCCGCCAGCAGGTCGCCGCGACGGCGCCGCTGCCGCGCACGGTCGGATCGGCGCACGAGGTGTTCGACGCGCTCGCCCAGACCTGAAGCGTGTTGGGCGACAGGCCGGGCGGGAGGACGAACGTCCAGGACCAGGTCTCGTCGCTGTCGCAGTCGGCGCGGTTGATGCCGGTGTTCGGCGTGTTGTCGACGTCGTTGCGCAGCTGCCGGGTCGCGTGCGAGCGGAGCGGGTAGCCCGCGCCGATGCTGATCGGGGTGCCGGTCGTGAATTGCGCGGCGGCGAGCGCCGGCCAGAGCGCCACCAGCGCGGCGGCAAGGGTCGCGACGACGAGGCGGCGCGCGCGCGCGCCAGCGCGTGAGCTCCTCTGGACGTCGTGGGGGAGGGCGGCGGACCGGTGCGCCGCGGGGAAGGTCATACGGTTGTCGTGAGCATTGGTCATGCCACGGGAGGGCGCAACAAAACACGGCGCCGTCGCGCTCGAGGTCGCGACAGCACTGTCAGTTTGGCAGGGCGAACGCGTCAGCGTGCCGATCAGACGCCGCCGCCTTGCGTCTCGATGACCTGGATCGGGGCGCGGGTGATCTTGCAGTCGACCGAGGCCGAGGCGCTCGGCTCGATCGACTTGCCGCCCAAGGCTTTGATGCCGGCGAGCACCTGGTCGTTGACCTGGCGCTGGATCGCCGCGAC
>JAJXTK010000173.1 GCA_021783935.1 Myxococcales bacterium
GCCGCAGATGTACGGCGCGCCGCAGCTGCCGCAGTCGATCAAGCCGCCGCAGCCGTCGCCCACCGGCCCGCATGTCGCGCCGACGCCGGCGCAGGTCCGCGGCGCGCAGACCACCCCCGCGTCGTTGGCGTAGGGGTTGCCGCACTGGCTCGGCACGCCGCCGCCGCCGCAGATGTACGGCGCGCTGCAGCTGCCGCAGTCGAGCTGACCGCCGCAGCCGTCCCCGATGAGCCCGCAGTTCGCGTGCGCGCTCGCGCAGGTCTGCGGCGCGCACGCGAGCCCCGCGTCGCTCGCATACGGGTTGCCGCAGCGGCTGGGCGTCCCGCCGCCGCCGCAGATGTACGGCGCGCTGCAGCTGCCGCAGTCGACGAGGCCGCCGCAGCCGTCTCCCACCGGACCGCAGTTCGCGCCGATGTCCGCGCACGTGCGGGGAGCGCAGACGACGCCGCCGTCGCCGACATGGGGGTTGCCGCAGACGCTGGGCGTCCCGCCGCCGCCGCAGATGTACGGATCGGCGCAGCTTCCGCAGTCGACCTTGCCCCCACAGCCGTCGCCGATCGGGCCGCAGTTCGCCCCGACGTCCGCGCACGTGCGGGGAGCGCAGGCCGCCCCATCGACGGCGTACGGGTTGCCGCACTGGCTCGGGACCCCCGCGCCGCCGCAGATGAACGGCGCGCTGCAGCTCCCGCAGTCGATCTCTGCGCCGCAGCCGTCACCGACCGGGCCGCAGTTCGCGTGCCCCTCGGCGCACGTCCTCGGCGTGCAGCTGGTCGCGCCGTCGGCGAGTCCCCCGTCCGGCGCGACGTACGTGACGCCACACACGCTGGGAGTCCCGCCGCCGCCGCACGTCTGACCCGCGGGGCAGCCGCCGCAGCTCAAGATGCCCCCGCAGCCGTCGCCGATGGGACCGCAGTTGGCCCCCGCCGTCGCGCACGTAAGGGGGATGCACCCGTGGCCGCCGTTGACCGAGTTGCCGCACACGCTCGGCTTGCCGGCGCCGCCGCAGATGTCCGGCGTCGAGCAGGTGCCGCAGCTCGCGATCAGGCCGCCGCAGCCGTCGGCGAGCGGACCGCAGTTCGCCGCGACGTCGGAGCACGTCCGAGGCGCGCAGGTGCTGGTGCCGACGTCGCCGGAGAAGCCGCCGGCGCCCGCATCGACGCCGCCGGCGTCCGTCGGCTCCTGATCGACGCTGACGAGCGGCGGCGGCGGCTGCACGGAGCTGCCGCCGCACCCGCCCGCGAGGGGGCTCATGGAGGCCACCAACAGCCAGCGGAGCGCGGCTCGCGCGCGCGCCCCCCGCGGGATCTCCGACGAGCACGCGCCGATATACCGAGAGTCCATCTTCATCATGGGACTTTCCTCGCGTCGGTAGGCGATGCCTCGCGCTGTGCGGGCATGGTCTTCGACTGCCGTATTTGCCGCGAGTTGCACCGAAATCGCCCTTGCTCGGCCTGTGTCCAATTGGCGCTTCGGCGGGAACTGGCGTGGCTGACGCGCGACGCGACGACTGCCTGCGTGTCTCCGAATAGGCAGTCGAGCCAGGTCATCGAGCACGGCGGGCCCACGCGCGCTGCGGTGGCCACTCCGCGCGCGCCTCGGCGCGGCAACGTCGCGCGGCGTCGCTGCGCTCAGGGCGCACGGCCCGCTTCGTTCGCGCTGACCACGCAATTGCGCGGAGCCAACGAGCGATCGCTCGCCCCGCGCCGCGAGGCCGAGGCACGCGGATCGCACCCGACGGCCCACGTCGGAGGTCCGCATGGCGAATTGGCAAGAGCGCGTGGGGAGCGTGCTTTCGGCGCAGTGGACGCTCGAGGAGATCGTCGCGCGCTCCGAGAGCGGCTGCGCGTTCGCGGCTCGCGACGGCGAGGGGGCGCCGTGCACGGTCAAGGTGCTCGATCCCGACCTGGCCGCCGCGGGGCTCGCCGGGGAATTCGCCGCCGACTTGCAGGCCGCCAGCCGCGTCGACGCGGAGGCGATGCCGCGGTCGATCACGCTCGACATCGACCCCGACGCATCGACCTCCTTCGTCGTGCTCGAGCCCGCGGCGGGCGAGTCGCTCGCGGCGCGCGGATCGCTGGGCGCGCAAGAGCTGCTCTCGGTGGCCGAGCAGCTGCTCGACCTGCTCGTGAGGGCGCACTGGGTGTCGGTGCTGGAGCGAGATCTATCCCCCGAGAACCTCCGCGTCGACGCGGGCGGGCACGTCCACCTCGTCGACCCGACGGCCGTCCGATTCCGTGTCCCGCGCCGCGACTCCGTCGGCTCGCTCGAGCCGAAGATGCCGGCGAGCGAGGCCGAGGACGTCTATGAGCTCGGGCTCACGCTCTATCGCCTCGCCACGGGAGCGCGCACCTCTACGCTGCCGCGGGGCAGTCGCCCCTTCCGCGCCCTCGAGCTCGCCGCGCCGACGGTCCCGCAGGAAGTGGCGGCGTTCGTCGATCGCGCGCTCGAGGTCGATCTCGATCACCGCTACGCGTCGGCCGACGAGATGCTGGACGAGCTCTTGCGCCTTCGCCGAGCGCTCGCGGCTCGCGAGGCCCAGAAGCGGTCTTCCGAGCGGTCCTCGAGCCCGCGGAGCGAGGCGCCCCTCTCCGCGCCGCCGAGCTCCGACCCGCCGTCGACGCCACGAAGCCGGTCGCTCAGCTGGCCCTCCGCCGACGCAGACAGCGAGCCGCCGCCGCGGAGCGTGGCGCGCCTCTCGGTGAACGCGGAGCTGCGCGCGTTGGTCGCCACCCTCGCGCAGCCCGACGAGGCGCCCTGCGACGAGGAGCTCCCGCGCGCGAGCCTCCCCGACGTGACCGACGCCGCGCAGCTGGTGTCGTCCGAGCCCCCCTCGCCGATCGAGAGCACCACCGTCCGCCGCGAGCGGCCGGCACTGCCCGCCATCGCCCTGCGCGAAGCGGCGCACGCCGCGCCGGATCCGCTCCCGGGCCGGGCGAATGAGGCCGTCGTGATCTACCTGCCGATGGCCGGCGCCACCGCGCCCGGCGGGGCCGCGGCCGACTTCGACCCGCACGCCTCGCAGAAGTCCGTCGATCGTTCGGTGCCGCCGGCGCCGTCGCTCTTGGCGCGCGTCGCCGAGCCGCCGCCGTGGCGCTACGCGATCATCACGCTACTGGCGCTGGGCGCGGGCGCCCTGATCGCGCACAGCGCCTCGCGCTACGGCGCGGCTGCGACCGCCACCGCGGCGGGCAAGGCGAGCCCCACCGTCGCCGCGCGACCCGCCGCCGCCGTCGCGACCGCGAGCGCCACGACGCCCGTGACGAGGCCGCCCGCGAGCGCCGCGCTGCCCGCCACCGTCGAGACCAAGGCCGCCGCCGCGCCGACGCCGGAGAGCGCGAGGCCAGCAACGCCAGCGGCCACCAAGCCGAAGGCGCTCGCCACGACCGCCCCGAGCCCTCGGCCGGCGGCGAAGCCCCCGCCCACCAGCGACGATCCGTACGAGTGAGGCGATCGAGCCTCGTCAGAGGCTCGGCACCTCTTCGGCCGTGATCACTCCCGGGATGGCGAGCGTCGGCTCGAGAGCCTCCGCGGCCAGATCGGACTCGAGCGAGCCGACGTGCTCGTCGTTCACGACGGCCGTGAGCTCCGCGCGCGCCCCCGCGGGACCGGCGGCGCCCCACCGAAGCAGCGCGTTCGCGAGGCGCGCGGCGAGGATCGCGTGCGCGTCGTCGAAGCCGCCTGCGAGCGCCGCGAGATCGCCGCCGTCGAGGACCGCCTTGGCGATCTTGCCGGCCGCATCGTCTTTGGTGGCGAGCGCCTTGAGGAGCTTGTCGGCGTCACCGTCGGCCGCGAGGCCCGAGCGGCGTTCGATCGCGCGCGCCATGACGGCGACCTCGAGCGCGTCGAGCCCGCGAACGCCCAGCTCGACGCTGCGCTCGAACGCCGCGTGGGCGCGCTTGACGTCGACGGTGCGAAGCGGACGGAGGAAGCGCTGACGCACGACCCAGGCGAGCAGGCGCGGGTCGTTCGCCGCGCTCTCGGCGGCGCTCGTGTACGCCGCCTCCTTGTCGGCCATCCCCTCGAAGTGCGAGAGGATCGCGGCGATGCGACGCGAAACGTCCGCCGAGATCGATCCACGCGACGCCGCCCGCAGCGGCAGAAGGACGCGCAGCGCACGTCGGTAGAGCTCGCGCGCCTTGCCCGCGTCGCCCGCGCGCCGCGCGAGATCGCCGGCCTCGGCGAGCACGTCCGCGTGCAGGCCCGCGTCGCCGCCGAGCCCCTCGACGGCGAGCGCCTTGTCGAGCCAGGCCCGCGCCTCGGCGAGCTTCCCCTCGCGCGCGTCGAGCTCGGCGAGCCCCGCGTAGGCAGCCGCGTTCGGCTCGGCCTTGATCGCGGCCTGGAACAGCGGCCGCGCGATCGCAGGACGCCCGGCCTGCGCCTCGAGGAAGCCGATCAGCGTGCGCACGGCTGCCACCTGCGGCGAGACGCCGCCGACCGCCTCGGCCGTGGCGAGGATCGGCGCCGCGTTCGAGTAGGCGCGGCGCGCGCCGCCCCAATCCTCGCGATCGCCGAAATCGCTGATCGCCGCCGCGACGACGGCGAGCGCGCGTCCGAGCTCCTTGGTGCCCGGGCGGCGCTCCTCGTCCTTGGTGCCGACGATCGCGCGCGAGAGGATCGCGGGCGCCACGTCGCCTTCGCCGGCCACGAGGAAGCTGCGCGCGGTGACCTCGGCGAGCGCCTCGTCGTTCGGGTGCTCGCTCGTGCCCGCGAGGCCGACGCCGAGGACCGCGTCGCCGAGCGGCTCCGCGAGCCCCTCGACCTTCGTGTACTTGAGGCAGATGCCGATGAGCTCGTGGTAGGCCGACGCCGAGGTGCCGTTGTCGAGCGCCTGGCGCAGATCCTCCGGGACGAACCCCTCCGCCTTCGGATCGTTGATGGCGCTGATCGCCCCCTCGAAGTCGCCGTCGCGCAGGTGCGCCGCCGCCAGCCGCAGCCCCGCCTGGCGATAGCCCGTGACCGCCGCGTACGCCTCGTCGCCGTAGCGCTCGAGGCCCCTCTGCCCCTCGCGATCCTTGAAGAGCACCACGCCGTCCATCCACCGATAGAGCGCGGCGTCGGCGGCTGGCCCGTCGTCGATGGTGGGCTCGTAGGCCAGCGCGTCGCTGCGTCGCCTGGCGTCGCGGGCGGCGTTGATCACGAAGCCGCCGTCGGGCTGCGGCGCGTCCCAGGCGCCGAGGTTGTCGAGGTGCCCCTTGGGGCGCGGATCGTTCGGGCGCGCGAGAGACCAGAACGCGTACAGCCCATACGAAGGCCCCTCTTCACCGCGCCCCGCCGGCCCGTCGACCGCGGCCTCGAGCGCCGCGACGGCTTCGTTGGACAGCTCCGACGCCGCGATCTGCTGCGTTCGAAGGAGCATCGCCGCGATGCGCACCGAAGCGAGCCCCTGCCCCTCGCGCCCGCGCGCGAAGAGTCGCGCCGATCGCTGCAGCAGCCGATCGGCGAGCGGGCGCGCGAGGTCCTTGCGAACGGCCCCGCGCTGCGGCGCATAGGCGAACGACGCCGTCGCGAGCGGCAGCTCGTCGTCGCTGATCGGCCCGCCGCCGCGATGCTCGTAGGTGGGCGCCACGGGGCCGCGGCCGGGGCAGCCGAGCGCGCAGGCGGCGAGCGCGAGGGTCGACGTGACGGCGAAGAAGCGGACGGATGCGGAGGAGCGAGAGCGCACGAGGCGACCTTACCCGATGCGGGGCGCGCGCGCCGGTCGCGCGATGGGCTCGCCGCGCGGAATATTTCGAGCGCCTCAGGATTGCTGCGCGAGCAGCCGCTCGATGACGGCCTTCGAGTCGCTCGCGAGCTCGCGGAAGGCGATGCCCATGCCGGCCGGCTCCTGCTCGAGGCGAACGACCTCCCCCGTCCCCTCGATCGTCTCGATGTCGTCCATGATCACCGTGAACCGCAGGTTCACCGTGGTCCCGATGGCGAGCGGCGCCTTGGACTTCACGAACACGCCGGTGCGGCTGATGTTGGTGACGTACTCGTGGATGAAGGCGTCGAACGACTCGAATTCCTTGTTGATCGTGAGCCGATCGGCCTGACGGCCCGGCTTGTCGGAGGTCTCTGGCGCGGCGCTCTCGAGCATGGGCGAGCGGTGCCACGAGCCCCCACTGCGGGGCAAATAAGTGGAGGCGAGGCCGACGCCCCCCCCTCCCCTCAGAGCAGCTCGCCGAGCTTCGACGCGAGCGAGCCGCCGCCGAAGAGCGCCCGCGCTCCCTTGAAGGCCCACTTGAGCAGCTCCGGCGTGTAGGGGAACCAGATCGGATCGCGCTCGAGCGAGGGGACGCGATCGACCATCACGTGGCGCACCTCGCACATCTCGCGCAGCGCGTCCTCGCCGTGCACGCGGCCGATGCCCGACTGCTTCACGCCGCCGAACGGCGTCTCGGGGCAGGCGTGGTTCACCAGCACGTCGTTGACGAGCACGCTGCCGGCGACGACGCGCTCGGCGATGCGGCCGCCGCGCTCGCGATCCTTGGTGAACACGTAGGCGTTGAGGCCGAGGTGCGAGTCGTTCGCGAGCGCGATCGCCTCCTCTTCGGTCGAGACCTTCATGAACGGGACGATCGGCCCGAAGATCTCCTCGGTCATCACCGTCATGCGGTGATCGCAGCGCGCGAGGATCGTCGGCTCGAAGAACATCCCCTGCCCCGCGCGGCGCTTGCCGCCGGCGCGCAGCTCGGCCCCCTTGCCGATCGCGTCGCGCAGGTGCGCCTCGGCGATCTCGAGCTGCTTCGGGAAGGTCACCGCGCCGACGTCCACCGACGCGCTCTGCGGGTCTCCCTGCCGCAGCTCGGAGACCAGGCCGACCACGCGCTCGAGCAGTCGATCGTGGATCGCCTCGTGCGCGTAGACGCGCTCGACCGACACGCAGATCTGCCCGCTGTTCGCGAAGCCGCCGAACACGATGGCCCGCGCCGTGCGTTCGACGTCGGCGTCGGCGCACGCGATGAGCGGCGCCTTGCCGCCGAGCTCGAGGGTGCAGGGGATCAGCCGCTCGCCGCACATCGCCGCGACGCGCTTGCCGGTGGCGACGCCGCCGGTGAAGACGATCTTGTCCACCCCCGCGTCGATGAGCGCCGCGCCGGTGCCGCCGTAGCCGTGGACGACCTGGAAGAGGTCCTCGGCGAGCCCCGTCGCGTCCCAGATCTCCTTGGCCTTCTGCAGCACGAGCGGCGTCACCTCGCTAGGCTTCACCACCACCGCGTTGCCGGCGATCAGCGCCGCGATCGCGTCGCCCATCGTGATCGAGAAGGGGAAGTTCCAGGGGCTGATGATGCCGACGACGCCGCGCGGCGCGTAGTGCACGTGCGCGCGCTTGTGCTTCATCAGGTGCATCTCTATCTCGCGCCGCGCGAGGCTCTTGCCGGCGCGCTTCGCGTAGTACGTCGTCAGGTCGGCGATCGGCGCGACCTCGTGCAGCAGCGCCTCCTGCTTCGGCTTGCCGCACTCGCGTGAGATCAAGTCGACGACCTCCTCGGCGCGGTCGACGAGCGCGCCGCGATAGCGCAGGACGCGCTCGCTGCGCTCGGCGAGCGGCAAGAGCCCCCAGGCCTCTTGCGCGCGACGCGCCCGTGCGACCGCGCCCCGCACCTCCTCGGGCGAGGAGATCGGCACCTCGCCGAGCAGCACGCCGGTCGCGGGCGCATGGCTCTGCAGGACGTCGTGGCCGCGCCGATCGGTCGTCGCGGTCGAGCGGGCTTCGCCTTGTCGGGTGCTCGGGGTCGCCATCTCTCCTCCAGAGGTCCTCGGGTGCGGGGGTATCTCGCCGGACCGGCCTGCTGCGGGCGGACCGACCGTCCGAGCAACCTACGGCGCCCCGCGTCGCCTTTCAACGTATGTTCTGCGTTTGCAGAACAACACGTAAGCATATGACGTTTCTAGTACTTTTTGCCGCCGTCGGCGTGTTCGGTAGAGGTTTCCCTTGACGTGTGGGGCGGACACCCACGATCGTGGTGCAGCGCCTTCGCATGTTCCGCGGCGAAGCGCGTCGCCCAGAAGGGCCCCGACGCGCACGGCCGCGGAGGGCTCAGCGCCTGCCATCCCCGCATGAACTCCTCGCAGCCCCCGACGATCCAAGAGCTCAAGAAGACGCTCGTCGCCGCGGGGCTCGAGATCTTCCGCACGCGTCCGGACGCCGTCCACCTCGCCGAGCGCCCGCGACCGAACCAGATCCTCGACGCGGGAATCTCGGTGCGTCCGGCGGGTCCGCCGCACATCGACGGCGCCATGGAGCTGCGCGTGGTGCTGCGCTGCCAACGGAGCGACTTCCCGCGCGAGACGCCCGATCAGCTCTGGGGGCGTGTGCGCGTGATCGCGGGCGTGGACATCCTGCCGGCGGGGTACGCCGAGATCGAGCAGCGCGAGCTGCCGGTCGCCGATCCCGGCGACAAGTCCCGCACCCTCGACGTCTGGTACGAGCTGGTCTTCGCCCGTGTGCTCGGCGACGTGCAGGCGACGATCGAAGAGGCGAAGCGGCTGCTGCCGGTCGACAAGTTCGTCAAGGGCACGCAGTAGCCTCCATCGACCAGCCTCCTCCGAATCTGGGGACGACGCGCGAGAGGCTCGGTCGGTCTCGGAGGAAGTCCACGGCCTGCCGGTGGCCGGCCGCGGTCGCGGCCTTGGCTGCGGCTACTTCGGCCCACGCCACCGCTGGATGCGCCGCGGCCAGCGGCCACCCCCCTCGTCGGCCGGCGTCTGCGTCGCGAGGCGGAATGCCTGCTTGCCGAGCTGCTCGAGGAAGCTCTGCTCCGCGCGCCCGAGCGGCTCGTTCACCTTGTTGTCCTCATTAGCCTTGTTCACCACGATGCGCGTCGCGCCGGACGCCGCGTCGATCTCGAGCGCCACGGCCAGGTCGTGGTCGGGGAAGTGGGCGAAGCCCCGGTAGCGCGCGATCGCCGCGACCTCCTGGAGCTCGAGCGCGACGCGCAGGCCTCGCTCCGGGCGCACGCCGGCGATGCTCACTTGCCGCTGCTCGCGGGCGCGGGGGGCGGCTCGGTCGCCGGGCTCGATTTCCCCTCGTCTTGCTTGATCGTGTAGCGAACCAGCGCGCGCAGCACCTGGTTGCGATCGATGTTGCCCAGCACGGTCTTCAGATCCTCGTAGATCGACGGATCGACCAGGAGCGCGCCGAGGGTCCCCTTGCCGGCGCGGACGTCGGCGATGATCTGGCGAAGGTCGGCGACCATCGCCGCGGCGTCGCGCTGCATGGCGCCGCCCGACTCGCCGTAGACGAGCTCGTGGAGGAAGCCCTTGCCGGTGCGGACCTCCTTCATCGTGCTCGCGAGCTCGTCGCTCGTGCGACCGAGGTTGCCGACCAGCGCGTCGCCGTCCTTGGAGTACAGAAGCGCGTGCAACAAGCCAGGGCCGCTCTTGGCCTGCGAGAGCAGCCCTCGCACGTCGCCGGCGACGTGCTCGAATTGCCGCCCCGCGCGCCCGGCCGACACGATCGTCTCGTCGAGGTGGTCGGCCATCTTCGGATCGCTGAGCAGGCGGTGGACGAAGCCGTCGTTGGCGGCCGCGTCCTCGAGCAGCTTGCGGACGGCCGCGACGCTCGCCTTGAGATCGCCGGAGACCTTGTCGTCGCTCAGCGCGCCGGTCGCCGCCTTGACGTTGAGCAAGACGTCCTTGGTGAGATCGAGCAGGTCGCTCGCCTTGGCGAAGTACCTGGTCATGTCCTCGGGCGCCTTGGCCGCGACCTCGCCGCCGACCGGGATGCGCGGTCGCCCCTCGCCGCCGAGCGAGACCTCGAGCATCTTGTCGCCGAGCAAGCCCTTGTTCGAGATCGTGACCACGGAGTCGTCGTGGATGCGATCGTAGGCCGAGGCGTCGACGTCGAAGACGACCTGCAGCTCGCGATCGCGCGCGTCCTTCGAGAAGCCGACGCTGCGCACCGTGCCCACGTCGACGCCGCCCATGCGCACGGGCGCGCCCGACTTGAGGCCCGAGATGTCCGAGAAGTGCGCGTGCAGCTCGAAGTGGCGCCTGAACAGCCCGCGCTCATCGCCGACCAGGAAGATGATGATCCCGGCGACGATCAAGCCGAAGAGGACGAAGGCGCCGACCTTGATCTCGCGTTTGACGGGCACTGCGCGTCTCTTGTAACCCGCACGCGCGCTTCGGAAAAGCCTGCGGTGCGGGAGGGCTGCGCCGAAGCGCGCCGGCGCGCGACGAATGTCAGCGGTCGGTCACCCCGAGGTCGCGAGCAACGTCGCGACGTCCTCGGCGTGGGGCGCGATCCCCTTGATGAAGTTCTCGATGCGCGGATCGTCCGACTCGCGGAAGACGTCGGGCGGACCGTGCAAGAGGATGCGCCCCTTGTAGACGAACGCGAGGCTGTCGCTG
>JAJXTK010000174.1 GCA_021783935.1 Myxococcales bacterium
TCCTCCGACGGCATGCGGACCTGTGCGAGCTGCTCGTAGAGGGCACGCCGTTGCCGCACGGCCTCGCGCGCGGCGTCGACGAGCCGCGCGTAGCGCTCCGGGTCACGAAGCTCCGCCATTTGAAAGCGCGCTTCGCTCTCCATGTACGCGGCGACGTCGAGCGTCGGGGGGCCCGAGTCGAGGACGAGGGGAGCCTCGCCGCGCGCGATCCGGCGCGGGTCGAAGCGATAGAGCGGCCACGTCCCGCTCTCGACGGCGCGCCGCTGCTGCGTCGGCGAGTGAACGAGGTCGTAGCCGTGCGCGATGCACGGGCTGTGCGCGATGATGAGCGACGGACCTGGATGACGCTCGGCCTCGAGGAAGGCCTCCACGGTCTGGGCGCTGCGCGCCTGCATCGCGACTTCCGCGACGTAGACGTGGCCGTAGCTCATTGCGAGCAACCCGAGATCCTTCTTGCGCGTCGCCTTGCCGGCCGTCGCGAACTTGGCGGAGGCGCCGAGCGGCGTAGCCTTCGACTGCTGACCACCGGTGTTCGAGTAGACCTCGGTGTCGAGCACCAAGACGTTCACCTTCTTCTGGGACGCGAGGACGTGGTCGAGGCCGCCGTAGCCGATGTCGTAGGCCCAACCATCGCCGCCGACGATCCACACGCTGCGCGGGACGAGCGCGGCAGCGACCTCGCGAAGGGCCTGAGCCTCGCGAGAGCCGTCACGTTCGAGGAGCGTGTCGAGCTCGGCCACCCGTTTGCGCTGCGCCGCGAGCCACGATTCGCCCTCCCCCCCTTCTAGCAGCGCCTCGACGAGCGTCTTCGAAAGTCGCGTCGCCATCGCCCCGAGCGCCGCTCGGGCGCGCGCAGCTCCGACGTCGACCGCAAGCCGCATTCCGAGCCCGAACTCCGCGTCGTCCTCGAAGAGGGAGTTGGACCACGCCGGGCCGCGACCATCCTCGTTCTTGGTGTACGGCGTCGTCGGAAGATTGCCTCCGTAGATCGACGAGCAGCCGGTCGCATTGGCGATCAGGAGGTGGTCGCCGAAGAGCTGCGTGAGTAGCCGGAGATACGGCGTCTCTCCGCAGCCGGCGCAGGCGCCCGAGAACTCGAACAACGGCAGTCGGAAGGCGGCAGTGCGCTTGTCGATCGGAAGCGCGGTCAGCGGCGCCGACGTGAGCGTCCGGAAGAACGCAAAGGCTTCACGCTCCGCATCGCGATGGTCGGCGAGTGGCTCCGAGACGAGCGCCTTGCGTCGGGGTTTCAGTCGGTCCTTCGCAGGACAGACTTCGATGCAGAGCCCGCAGCCGGTACAGTCCTCCGGCGCGACCTGCACAGCATAGTGAAGCCCGTCCAGCGCCGGCTCGAAGGCCTCCGGCACGGAGCGGAAGCTCGCCGGCGCCTTGGCGAGCTGCGCTGGATCGAAGACCTTGGTCTGGATGGCTGCGTGCGGGCAGACCATCGAGCAGAAGTTGCACTGAACGCAGAGGTCGGGCTGCCAGAGCGGTGTCTCCAGCGCAAGCGCACGCTTCTCGAACTGACTCGTGCCACTGGGCCACGTGCCGTCGGGCGGAAAGGCGCTCACGGGCAGCTCGTCGCCGCGTCCCTCGAGCAACAGCCGGGTCACGCGCTGCACGAAGTCGGGCGCATGCGCGGGCACGGCGGGGGCGCGGCGGCGCTCCGAGGAGACCGTGGTCGGAACCTCGAGCTCGTGCAGCGCGGCCAGCGTCGCGTCGAGCGCCGCGACGTTGCGCTTGACGACCTCGGGGCCTCGTCGGCCCCACGTCAACTCGATGAATCGCCGAACATGCAGCATCGCCTCCTCGAGCGGGAGCACCTTCGAGAGCGCGAAAAAGCAGATCTGCATCACGGTGTTGATGCGGCGCCCGAGGCCAGCTCGCTCCGAGACGCCGTAGCCGTCGATGACGAACAATCGACAGCGCTGCTCGACGAGCCGCGCCTGCACCTCGCGCGGCAGCGACGCCCACACCTTCTCGTGGGCGAGCGAGGTGTTGAGAAGCACCGTCGCTCCCGGCATCGCCGCGGACAGCACGTCCCGACGCTCGAGGAACTCGGGATCGTGCACCGCGATGAACTGCGCGCGAGCAATGCGATAGGTCGAGCGAATCGGACGCGGACCGAAGCGCAGGTGCGAGGTGGTCGTGGAGCCAGCCTTGCGCGAGTCGTACTCGAAGTGCCCTTGTGCGAAGAGCGGCGTCTCCTCGCCGATGATCTTGATGCTCGCCTTGTTGGCCGAGACGGTGCCGTCTGCGCCGAGGCCGAAGAAGAGCGCGCGCGACACGTCGTCCGGCTCGAGATCGAAGCTGGGATCGATCGCGAGCGAGGAGCCGGACACGTCGTCGCGAATGCCCACCGTGAAGCGTCGCTTCGGCGAATCAGCGGCCATGTTGTCGAAGACCGCCTTCAGCATCGCGGGCGTGAGGTCTTTCGATGCGAGCCCGTAGCGACCTCCGAACAAGCGTGGCAGCGCCGACCGAGCGCCCTGCGCCACGGCCTCGACCAGCGCGGACGTCAGCTCCTGCAGGAGCGGCTCGCCCGAGGAGCCGGGCTCCTTCGTTCGGTCGAGGACGGTGACGAAATGCGTCGACGACGGCAGCACGTCGAGCAGGTGTGCGACGGAAAACGGCCGAAAAAGCCGCACCTTCAGCACGCCAACGCGCTCGCCGCGCTTCACGAGGTGGTCGACGGTCTCGTGTGCGCACTCGGCGCCCGAGCCCATCAACACGACGACGCGCTCGGCCTCGGGATGACCCACGTAGTCGAACAGCCGATAGCGACGCCCGGTGAGCTCGGCGAACCGCGCCATCGCCTCGTCGAGCACGGTGGGGAAGCGCGCGTAGAAAGGCTCGACGGCTTCGCGGGACTGGAAGTACGCATCAGGATTCTGCGAGGTGCCCCGCAAGACTGGCTGGTCCGGATTGAGCGCGCGAGCGCGGTGCGCGCGGACAGCGTCGTCGTCGATGAGCGAGCGCAGCGTCTCGTCCTCGAGCGGCACGACCTTGGTGATCTCGTGCGAGGTGCGAAAGCCATCGAAGAAGTGGAGGATGGGTACGCGCCCTCGCAACGTCGCTGCGTGACCGATGGCCGCGAGATCCTGGGCTTCCTGCGCCGATCCGGAGGCGAGCAGTGCCATCCCCGTGGAGCGCGCGGCCATGACGTCGGAGTGATCGCCGAAGATCGACAGCGCGTGGGTCGCGACGGTGCGCGCCGCGACGTGCATGCAGAGCGACGTCAGCTCGCCGGCGATCTTGAAGAGGTCGGGCAGCATGAGCAGCAGCCCTTGCGACGCGGTGAAGGTCGTCGCGAGGGCGCCTGCCTGCAGTGCTCCGTGCACCGCGCCGGCCGCGCCTCCCTCGGACTGCATCTCCACGACCTCGGGCACCGTGCCCCAGAGGTTGCCCCGGAGATCGGCCGCCCAGGCGTCGGCGTGCTCGCCCATCACGGAGGCCGGCGTGATCGGGTAGATGGCGATGACCTCGCTCAGGCGATAGGCGACATCTGCCACGGCCTCGTTCGCGTCGAGCGTTCGGTAGCGGGGCGTCTTGGACACGTGATCTCCTTCCCCACCGAACGAGACACCGAGCAGGGGTGCCCTTGCGATGTCGAGCATCCGTCGGCCATCCCGCGGTTCCCGCGCGAGGCCATGCGAATGCCGCCGGCGCCCGCCCCCCGCTGGACGAGCTCTCGCCGACCAGGGCGATGGCCGGCGCACGTGGCGTGCTCGGAGGGGCACCGCAAGCGCGGAGCGCAGACTCTCGCTAGAGGCGACAGCGGGTCGCCCCGAGGTCGCCACCACACGTCACGTCATCCGGCGTCGTCAGCGCGAGGTCACCGATCGGCTCGTCGGCGTGCGTTCCACCGCGACGAAACGCTGGAAGAAACCCTGCAGCCTCGGCATGAGCACGATCACGAGGGGAAGCGCGAGCACGAATGCCGTGGCCCACCCTCGAACGAAGCGGAGCAAGAAACGTGCGTCGAGGCCAAAGTTGAGCAGCGTCGAGATGAAGACGACCACGAACGTCATCGCGAGAACCATGCTGGCCATCGTCAGTAGCTGTGCCGACTTCGGCGCGAGTGTCATGATTCCACCTCCTATCTTGCAGCAAAATTGACTAGGTGCCCGCGTAGGGGTTCGCCGGCGGAGCTTCGTCGAGCGGGAACGCTCAGCGGATTGCGAGGCCCGCGCATCGTCATGCCGGCGGCGCACCTCCGTCGCGGAAGGAGACCCGCTTGCCCAGCCACAGGGTGAGTCGCACCAGCCCGATGAGCGTGGGAACCTCGACCATCGGGCCCACGGTGCCCGCGAGAGCCTCGCCGGATCTGACTCCATAGACGGAGATGGCCACGGCGATCGCGAGCTCGAAGTTGTTCGATGAGCCCGTGAACGCGAGCGCAGTGGTCTCGGCGTACGAGAGGCCCGCTGCTCTCGACACGAAAAAGCCGAGGGAGAATGCGACGACGAAGAAGACGACGAGTGGCACCGCGATTCGCACGACGTCGGCGGGAAAGGCGACGATCTTCTCCCCTTGCGTCGCAAAGAGGAGAGTGACGGTGTAGAGCAGCCCGACGAACGGGATCTTGCCAACTCTGGGCACGAAGGACTCATCGTACCAACGCGAACCCGTCCTTGCTCGTAACCAGCGGCGGACTCCGAAGCCGACGGCGAGCGGCACCCCGAGGAACATGACGACGCTCTTTGCGATCTCCGAGAAGGGGACGTCGATGACCGCTGCGCTCAGCCCGAGCCACCTCGGCAGCGCGGTCACGTAGAGCCATGCGAGCGGGCCGAACATGAAGACCTGAATCACCGAGTTCAAGGCCACGAGGAAGGCCGCGAGCTCCTCGTCACCGCGCGCCAGCATGTTCCATACGAGCACCATCCCGATGCACGGGGCGATGCCCACGAGGACGAGTCCTGCACGGTAGTGCGGTAGGTCCCCGAGCGTGAGTGCCGCGATCCCGTACATGACGAGCGGAGCGACGCCCCATGTGAGCACGAGCGAGAGCGCGATGACCTTGAGCCGAAGCGCCTTCGCACGCATCTGCTCGTAACGAACCTTCAGAAACACAGGCAGCATCATCGCGAGCAAGCCGACGAACACGGGAACCGAAACCTTGCCGATCGAGGCGCCCTCGACGAACGCTCCAACGCCTGGCACGGCCCAGCCCACAGCCACGCCGAGGGCCATCGCCGCGAAGATGAACGCCGTGAGGTATCGATCCCACACGGAGAGCTTCGATCCGATAGTCGGCGTCTTCATTGTTCAGCCTTCCTCGAAGCGCTGCCTCGGATCGGACGGTGGTGTTCGCGTGGCAAAGTGCGAATTAGAAGTCGAATTTAGCTCCGGTAAGATACCGGGCATCGGCACATATGGAGCACTCGTACGCTCGAGTCCCCGAACCCGCGGCACGATAGCGAGTGATCGACTCCTGGAACTCAACAACCCCAACAAGCCGCTCCGTGAAGTGCCAGTACAGGTAGCTGTCGATCGTCTCGTTCGCCGCCAGACTCGTTGCGTCTGCGCCGCAGCGACTCGAGTCGGGCACGGTGTTCGTACCCAACGTCACGCCCGCAGCGAGCCTGCCTCGCCGATACATCACGTCGACGAAGCCCCCGAACGAGTCGGGTGCGCACACCGATCCGTCCGCGCCGACGAGGTACTGCGCGCCGCCAATCGCTTGGGCACCCGTGCCGCTGCCACCCGCGCGCGACCACCAGGCCTGAGCAGTGAACACGACAGCCGCGAGATCGATCTGAAGATCAAGGCTTCCCAGCACCGACACGAGGGCTTGCGCGGGGAGCGGCCCGTTCGCGCTGCTCGCCCGTCGAAGCGCCGAAGCGGAGGTCACTCCACCGTGTCCGCTCAGCCCGAGACTCACGGCACCTCGGCGGATGCCTAGCCGTGCCTGCACGTGCGGCACCGACGTGTACTCCTCCACCACCGCACTCGGAACCGCGGCGACGGCCCCGTAGAACCAGGAAGCTTCGACTTCGACGCGGAGCTGTGGGACGCGGTCGTACGCGTTGCCCTGCCCCCACAGCCATTGGTTGTTGAAGAGGTGTGGGCCGACACGATTGCCGACCAGCGTGTCCGACAGGCCGACTAGCGCGTGCCCGAACGGGAGCGCCGCACGAACGAAGACCTGACGCGGTCTGAAGTGCATCGCGTTCTGCAAGTCGAACTCGAACGCCGCATCGGCGTCGGGATGCTCTCGATCATCGCTCCAGGAACGTGCGTGGACCGCGACGCGCGACGCATCGAAGGCGAACGATGTGCGCACGGAGCTTCCGCTGCCCGGAACGTAGCTGATCTGCGTTTGCTGCCCGGCGTCGTTGCTGTCGATCGCTGCCTGGGCCGCGACGAAGCCGTGCACGTCGAGCGATAGCTCCTCGGCCGGAGCGCCCCTCGCGATCGTCAGTGCGCCGAGGACAAGGCTCGCACCGACGTTCGCTCTCATGGTGACACCCCGGTCGCGCAGTCGCGCGTGACCACGTCACCGCACAGCTTGCCGGGATCGTAGGGATTGGCCACCGGCTCCATCGTGAGAACCTCGCTAGTCGGTGCACTCCAGACCCGTTCGGACAGCTCCCGTTGGAGCGACGCCACCTCCGCGATCACGTCAGACGGGCACGTCGCGGCGCGAAGCGTCGTTTCTCTCCTTATCAGGCGGGCGGGCTTCACGCCCGCTCGCAGCGCGATCCGAAGGGCGTCACCGGTGGTGCGGCGAAGCAGGAACCACTCGTCGCCGAGCTTCGCGTCGACCGTGAGCGAGCCGTAGCGATGGCGCGCGCCGGTCAGGTAGCCCAGCACGTCGCCGTAGCAGATAGAGGCGTTCGTCGCGCCTGCAAGCTCGGTGCGATCCAGGGGGGCGCCGCCGAAGAGCTCGCCGAGCCCGAGCGCGAGAGCACGCGCGGCGATCATCAAGCCGTGGCGGGGCTGAGCGTGGAAGAGCACGAGATCCGCAAGACGCACGTCGCGGGCGCTGGGCGAGCGGCCCGTCAGGTTCCCCGACGTGTCGCTCAGGCGGCCGACCACGCGGTCGAGCAGCGCCTCGAGCGGAGTCGGCGCCGCACGTGTTGGCCGGCCAGCGTCGACGCTGCTGCGCGGAGCTGCACAATCTGCGGCCTGGATCGGGAGCAGCCCCAGCAGTCGACGGCGCGCCAGACTGGGGGCCCCCTCCGCGCCAGCTCCGGACGGTCGCTTCGGAGCTTCGAACGAGGTCCGGTCTGCCATCGATGGGTTCACGTCGTCCTCCTCGGCAATCGCCAGCAAGGTCGTCCTCGCCACCGCGGCTCGCCTTGACCATCGTCAACTTCGCGCGCTTTCCACTCGCCCCTCAGGTCAGGCTCGCGTTGCAGCGCCCAAGGCCTCAGCCGCGGCGACCTCGCGGATCGAACAGGAGAACGCGGACGGATTCGCGCGCCTTCGGGTGGATGACGAGGGCCGTGATCGTCCCCGCCACGAACCCCGCCACCTCGGCTCCCAGGAGCTGCGGCAGCGAGCGCGAGGACCGTCGCCGCGCCGCCGCGGCGCCGAGCAGCAGCGGGTTTCCCATCGTCGACTCTCCCGTCATCCAGAACGTCGTGAGCGCAACCGCTCCGATGGCGAGCGGCACGCGCCCGTCGCGATGGTGGGCGACGGCGAGAGTCGCGAGCCCGAACAGGAATGCGGCGATCCCTTCTCCCATCGCCGGCCTGACCAGAGCCCGAGCGGCTAGAGCACCGAACAGGTTGAAGCACGTGCAATATCGGGCGGTTGCACGGCCTCGATCTTCTCGGATTGGCAGCTACGACACCGCTGTTCGGAAATCGACTGCCAAGCAGCACTTGCAAGTTCTCGATATTGCGTCGAAATCAACATGATCTGTGCTCTAGGCCTACAGGCGGCATCAAGGCGATCAGCGTCAACGTCGTTGCAGTCGCGCCGAGGCACTGCACAAAGATCCGCGCCACGGCCGCACGCGACGTCTGCGCTCGCGCGATCCACATGAGGATCGACACGAGCGGATGAAGCTGGGGCCGGCAAACGCGACCGAAGGTCCGCACGATGAGCCCATAGCCCGCTCCAATGGAGAGCGAGCCGAGCAGCAACTGCGAAGGCGGCGCGCCGCTCCCGGCACCCAAGGTCGACGACGACGCCATGACGGCGATCGCTGCCGCCGTCGCAGGCGCCTCGCCGGCGAGCTCACGCAAGCGCGCCAATGATGAGCCCATGGCGGGACCGAGCCCCTTCCGCGCCCCGAGGTGCAAGCGGGGGCCGCGCGACGCATGGCGCGACGCCCATCAACCGCCGACGCGCGCCTTCAAGGCGTCGAGCAAGCTCTTCATAGGTGGCGCGCCAAGGAGATCCGTGTCTGCGTACACGCGACAGCTCACGCCCTCACCACGCTCCCCGTCGACCGCGCTCACGTCGCATCCGTCGATCAGAATCGTCGGCGAGCCGAAGCCACGCAGACGAGCGGGGACGTCATCGGACGAGACGTCATGCTCGGACCACACCGGTGGGAGCCCGGCGAGCCTCAGGGCCCTCGTCAGCTGCTCACGCGCGTGAGTGACGTGGGGGCATCCAGGAAAGTACAGCAACTCCACCTGCGGCATGGATTCTCCTCTCTCGCGATTCGAGCCTTCTCACAGTGCGGGCGGCGCCCATTTCTCTTCCATCAGCTCGTGCAACCCCGGCACGTAGGCCGAAGCCATGGTCGACGGGAGCGCTCCGAACTGGAGTGGCGCAGCGAACCGCTGGCCGTCAGTCATGGCCCAGGAGAGGAACCTCGCGAGCCCCTCGACCTTGGGCTGGGCGAGCCTCCCCTCGTCGAAGACGACGTAGAGGAAGCAGCTCACCGGATACGCGCCCGGATCCGGTCGTCGGAGCAACGAAGGCGGAGGTTGCTGGGGCGGCCACTCCACGCCCACGCCAGCGGCCGTGAGGCTCGCGGCGTCGGGCGCGACGAAACGGCCCGCCGGGTTGCGCACGGACGCCATCGAGAGCTTCGACTCCGCGGCTACGGAGGGAGGCAGGATTGCGATGCTCCCCGCGTGCGATCGCACCGCCTCGATGACGCCATCCGTGCCCTCGACGGCGACGCCGCCGGGCCACTTCACGACCAGGCCTTGGCCGGCGGCCGACGACCATTCGGGCCGAACCTCGGCGGCGTACTGCGCGAAGAGCGCGGTCGTGCCGCTCTGATCCGAACGGTGCACGACAGAGATCGGCGCCGCGGGCAACTGCGCGTTCCCGTCGATGTCCGCGAGCGCCGCGTCGTCCCAACGCGATCTCTGGCCGAGGAAGACGTCGACGAGCGCCTCCGGCGTGAGGCGGAGCGGGGCGGCGCCCGCGAGGTTGTAGACCACAGCGACGCCGCCGATGGCGAGCGGTACCACGATCGGTCGCGAGCGGAGCTCCGGCTGGCCTACCAGCGGCACGGGCCCCTCGGTGACGAAGAAGTCAGCCTGCTTCTCGACCAGCTTCCGCCGCGCGCTCTCGTGCGCGCCGAGCCCCGCCGTCGTGAACCTCAGCTGGGGGTCGTGATACTCCGCGAACAGCTTCGAGATCAGCGGCTTCGCATGCGTCGACGAGATCACCTCGACTTCGAGGGAGCCACGGCTGCACCGACACCCACCCGTCGCCATCGCGGCGACGAGCCCTGCGAGCGCCGCGGTGCGCATGCTCCAGCAGCTCGCCCGGCTCAGCACGGTGTCGCTCATCGTCCCCCCAGTCGCCTCGTGAACCTCAGCCCGCGCACGCCTCACGCGACGTCGAAGGTAGCTGCAATGCCATCGACACGCGCGCGAATCTCGTCTCGTGCGGCTCGAAAGCGCTCGAGCACGACCTCTCGACGCACGTCGCCGTCGTCCCTCGCCGGATCGACGATCGGCCAGTGGAGCCGCCGCACCTTGCCGAGGAACACCGGACACACTTCCTCGGCGCACAAGGTGACGACCGTGTCGACCTCGCTCGCGTCGACGTCGTCGACGAGCTTCGAGGCGTGGCCGGAGATGTCGATGCCGATCTCGCGCATGACCTCGATGGCATAGGGGCTCACCCGCGTCGGCTTGCTGCCGGCGCTCTGCACGCGAACGCGAGCGCCGAGCAGCGCGCGCGCGAGCCCCTCCGCCATCTGGCTGCGCGCCGAGTCCGCGACGCACAGGAAGAGCACACTCCTCGGCGTGACGGGCAGGTTCATGCGTGCTGCTCCGGCGTCGCGCACGGCGGGGGGACGACGTCGAGCTTCGTGTCGGGGAAGTACCTCCGCTGGATCCAGAGCGAGACGTTCACGAGCCCGATGAGCACGGGCACCTCGACCAGCGGGCCGCTGCCAGACGC
>JAJXTK010000175.1 GCA_021783935.1 Myxococcales bacterium
CCCCGGGGGCGCCGCGCGTGGTCGACGGCGCGGTCGGGCTCATCCCCTACGACCTCGTCCACGCGCTCGAGCCGGTGCCCGGGTTCGACGAGGAGCGGCCGGTCGCCGACCTCCTCGACGGCTCGACGCTCGTGGTGTTCGACGCGCTCTTGCAGACGGTGACGCTGCAGGGGGAGGACGCCGCCACGCTCGACGAGGTCGCCGCGATCCTGGCGGCCGCCCCGGCGCGCCTCGCCCCCTTCGCGCTCCCCGATCGCGCCGCGCGCCCCGCGCGCGTCGAGACCTCGATCGACGACGCGCGCTTCGCCGACATGGTCGCGCGCGCGCAGCGCTACATCTCGGCCGGAGACGTCTTCCAGGTCGTGCTCGCCCGGACGTTCCGCGTGGCGCGCGAGGGGTGCGACCCCTTCGAGGTCTATCGCGCGCTGCGCGTCTTGAACCCGTCGCCGTACCTTTATTTCCTGCACCTCGGCGCGCGCGATCCGTCGCGCCCGCGGGCGGTGATCGGCGCCTCGCCCGAGACGCTGGTGCGGCTCGAGGGGGGGCGCGTGACGGTGCGGCCGCTCGCCGGCACGCGCCCGCGCGGCGCCACGCCCGAGGCCGATCGCGCGCTCGAGGCCGAGCTGCTCGCCGACCCGAAGGAGCGCGCCGAGCACGTGATGCTCGTCGACCTCGGGCGCAACGACGTCGGGCGCGTCGCCAAGATCGGCAGCGTGTCGGTGCCGGTGCAGATGTCGATCGAGCGCTACTCGCACGTCATGCACATCGTCAGCGAGGTGCAGGGGGAGCTCGCTCCGGGGCGCGACGCGTGGGACGTGATCGCCGCCGCCTTCCCCGCGGGCACGCTCAGCGGCGCGCCGAAGGTGCGGGCGATGCAGATCATCCGCGAGCTCGAGGGGACGCCGCGCGGGGTGTACGGCGGCGCGGTCGGCTACGTCTCTCGCCACGGCACGCTCGACCTCGCGATCGCGATCCGCACGATCGTAGCGTGGGACGACCGCTTCGAGGTCGGTGCGGGCGCAGGCGTCGTCGAGGCGAGCGTCCCCGAGCTCGAGGCTGCCGAGACCCGCCACAAGGCCGGCGCCGCCCTCGCCGCGATGGCCGCGGCGCAGCGCGCCTCGCGACCGGCGTGAAGGACAGGGGTCGCTCGCCCCACACGTGGGCGCCTACCGCCGAGCCTGGGTCAGCGGGGGATCGTTTCGCGATAGCCTGTAGAATGACGTCGTCGTCGGCGCCGCTCCACCTGCGGCCCGACGCCAGCTAGCCTGGGAGCTTCTGCCCCGTCTACGTCCCACGCCGTCGACGTTCGATCCCACCAAGGAGCCAGCCGACCCCGATGGAGGCCACCAAGCAACCGCAGACGAGCCGTTCGTCGCAGCCCACCGACGCCATGCTCGGAAAGGTCGTCGCCGGACGCTACCGCCTGGAGGCGAGGCTCGGCGAGGGGGGCATGGGCATCGTGTACCGCGCCCGCCACGTGCTCATCGATCGCGTCGTCGCGCTCAAGCTGATCCGCCCCGACCTGCGCGGCGAGACCCACCTTCGCGCGTGGATGCTGCGCGAGGCGCGCGCCGCCAACCGCGTCGATCACGCGCACATCATCGACATCCACGACATCGGCGAGACCGAGGACGGCGAGCTGTACCTGGTCATGGAGCTCATCGTCGGCACCGCGCTCAGCGCGGAGGTCGCGAAGGGGCCGATGCCGATCGCCCGCGCGGTCGACATCCTCGAGCAGATGTGCGCGGCGCTCGCGCGCGCCCACGACCTCGGCGTCGTGCACCGCGATCTCAAGAGCGACAACATCCTGCTCACGGTGCGCGGCGGTCGAAAGGACTTCGTGAAGATCCTCGACTTCGGCCTCGCCGCCCTCGCGCGCGATCCGCGCCTCGCCCCGAAGGGCGCGGTGTTCGGCACGCCCGAGTACATGTCGCCCGAGCAGGCGCGCGGCGAAGACGCCGGGCCGCAGAGCGACCTGTACGCGCTCGGCATCCTCTTCTTCGAGATGCTGACCGGGCAGCTGCCCTTCAAGTCGCCCGATCGCGAGACGCTGCTCGAGATGCAGCGCAGCCAACCGGCGCCGCGTCCGCGCTCGATCAAGCCGGACGTCTCGCCGGCCGCCGAGTCGATCGCGCTGCGGCTGCTCGAGAAGGATCCGCGCAAGCGCTACCAGGACGCCCACCACCTGCAAGAGGAGCTGAAGACGCTGCAGCGCTCGCTCCCCTCGCAGCAGTGGGACGTGCAGGGCGAGTCGGCCCCCGCCGCGCCGCCGCCGCCGCCGCCGGCGCAGAGCGACGGCGTGCTCGAGTGGGCCAACCGCGCCTCGCTCTTCGCGCGCATGGTCTCGCGCGTGTACCCGGCGGGCAACGCGCCGCCCGAGGTCCTGCAGGCCCTCGAGCAGACGTGGGTGCTCGCGGCGCGCGCCTCGCGGCTCGAGGGGGAGGTCGCGTCGCAGAACCGCAAGATCGAGGCGCTCGAGCGCCGCGACCGCGCGCTGCGCGCGGAGATCGGCCGCAAGGTGGAGGAGCTCGCGCACGAGGAGTCGCGCGTGCTGCGCGACGCCTCGGCCGCCCACGAGGAGGCGACGCGGCTGCGTGAGCTCACCGCGCAGGCCGAGCGCGCCGCCGAGGCCGCGCGTCAGCAGGCGGAGGTGGCCGAGCGCCAAGGCGCGGGGCACGTGCGCACCTACTGGGAGCGCGTCGGCGCCGCGATGGCGAGCATGGAGCTGCGCCGCGAGCAGCTGCGCGAGCTCGAGGCGAAGGCCGCCCAACGCGAGGCCGCGGCGCGCGATCTGCGCAAGCAGATCGAGGACCTGCGCGGCCAGCTCGGTCGCTACGCCGAGGCGCTCGAAGAGGACCTCGCGAGCGGCCGCGAGCGCGTCGCGGTGCGCGTGCGCGAGGGGCTCGGCTTCGAGAAGTCCTACGCTGACGTGAGCACGACGCTCATCAACCACCTGAAGGGCAAGGCCGAGTGCCGCGACCTCTATCAGGAGCTCCTGAGCACCCAGCACCAGCCCTACCCGCAGGTGTCGGCGCAGGTCAGCCGCGGGCCGTGAGCCCTCGCGCGTCGCCGCGGCGTCACCGCGCCGCGGGCAGCCGCGCCTGCAGGAACGAGCGCAGCTTCACGAGCGTCTTCTCCTCGCGCGTGAAGCTCGGCGCGGTGTAGCCGCGCGCGAAGCCGTGCACGTCGCGCACGAGATCGGCGCGCACGTCGGCCTTGTGCACGATGTCCTCGACGCTGCGACCGCGCGTCGAGCCCGTGGCGAGGTCGTCGACGTACGCGTGCAGGCGCTCGTAGTCGGGGCCGAGGAACTCCTGCACCAGCGCGACCTCGCCCGCGAGCTTCTCGAGGCGTCCGTCGAGGTCCTCGCCGCCGGCGGCGAGCGCGTCGCGCGCGGCGACGCGCAGCACGAACGCGTCGTCGAGGTAGCCGATGTCGTCGATGCCGTCGGGGACGAGGTCGAGCGACTTGAAGAGGTAGTTGAGCCCGCAGGCCGCCTTGCGGCGCGCGCTCTCGGGCGTTCCGACCGCCTCGAGCACGACCGCGAGCGCCGTCGCGTCGTCGGCGAGCGAGGTCAGCCACGCGGGGAACGCTTCGAGGTAGCGGCGGTCGTCGTCGGTCATCGCGGCCCCAGCGTCGCCTGACGCCAAGGGCCTTTCAACGGACAAAAAAAGACCGCGTGCGGCTCCGGCTAGGCCGGCCGCACGCGGGAGCGCTGCGCCAGGGCGGAGCGCTCAGGACGCTGCGGCCTCGGGGTAGACCGAGACCTGCTTCTTGGTGTTCGTCTTCCACTCGTACTTGACGACGCCGTCGACGAGCGCGAACACCGTCCAGTCCTTGCCGAACGCGGTGCCCTTGCCGGCGTGGATCGTCGCGCCGACCTGGCGGATGAGGATGTTGCCGGCGCGCACGCGCTCGCCGCCGTAGACCTTCACGCCGCGGCGCTGCGAGTTCGAGTCGCGCCCGTTGCGCGACGAGCCCTGACCTTTTTTGTGAGCCATTGCTGCTTACCTCGCTCGCTCAGCCCGTGATGTCCGTGATCTTCAGCTCGGTGTACGGCTGGCGATGACCGTTCTTCCGGCGGTAGTTCTTCCGGCGGCGGAACTTGAAGACGATGATCTTCTTGTCGCGATCCTGCGCGACGATCGTCGCCGAGACCTTCGCGCCCTGCACGACCGGAGTGCCGACCTTCGCCGCGCCGCCCTCGGGGGCCAAGAGGAGCACCTTGTCGAACGTCACCGCCGCGCCGACGTCGCCGGGCAGCTTCTCGACGCGGAGGCTGTCGCCCTTGGCGACCCGGTACTGTTTCCCACCCGTCTGGATGACCGCGAACATGTCTGACCTCTCTCCGTACTCCCCCGACTGCGGGGCCGACCCAGGTAGGCGGGCGAGCCGCTTGCGACGCAGCCGCAGCGCCCGTCGACCAACGCCTGCGGACCGCTCCGCCGAGGTCTTCGAGGGGTGTGCGACAGGGGGGCGCGAAGACTAGGCGAAACCGACGCCTCGCGCAAGCGGCCGCGCGACCCCGCTCGCTGCGAGCCTCGCCTCAGCCGCGTCGGCGTCGGACGAGGGCGGCCATCGCGACCGCGGCGCCCACGATCCAGGGCATCGGCCTGGGCGGCCGATCCGCCGGGGCCTCGACGGAGCACCCGCCGCCCGACTTGGTGCTCGGCGTGACGACGACCGGGCTCGCGGCGTCGCCCGCGCCGGCGTCGTCGCCCGAGGCTGCACCGGTGTCGTCGACGGTGGCGGTGTCGGGCTGCGCCGGCCCCGCGTCGAGCTGGGGCGGGTTGTCCGCGTGCGGCCAGCAGTAGCCGGTCACGCAGTCGAACCCCGACGGGCACGGGAAAGAGGTGGTGCAGACCTCGGAGCAGCGCCGATCGGGGACCGACGGGCTGAAGCGGTGGCAGACGCCGGGCGCCATGGCCGGATCGAGCGCCACGCACTCCGCGTTCGCGGTGCACGTCTCGCCGAGGGCGAGCGGCGGCGCGGGCTTCGCCGGGGGCGCCTGGTTGGTCCACGCGGGCGCGGTGTAGCCGCCGTCCTGCGCGGCGAGCTTGGCCTTCGCGATGATCCAGTCGAGGTGCACGTCGACGCGCGTGTAGAGGCCGGCCGAGGCGTCCTGCGGGCCGCGCGAGGTGACGGCGTAGACGGCCTTGGACGCGCGGTCGAAGTACGGGCCGCCCGAGTCGCCGCCCGCGATCTTGCCGTTGGTCTCGAGGTCGTAGCCGGCGAGGCCGGTGACCTGTGTGTCGATCGTCATGCGCTGGCCGACGTTGCCGCACGTCGGCTCGGGCTGCTGGCAGCCGTAGCCGATGGCCGCGTGCAGCTCGCCGACGGCCGGCGGCGCGAACGCGGGGGCGACCGGCGTGGCGCTCGGGTAGCCGCCATTGCCATCGAGCTCGAGCATCGCGAGGTCGGCGCCGCAGAGATCGCAGTCGACGTTGCCCGAGTTCGGGCAGCTCTGATCGTCGAGCACGTAGACGCGCGAGACGCCGTACCAGCTCGCGCTCCCCGTGTTCATGTCCTGCGAGGTGGTGACCTGGAAGTTGCTCGGGCCGTAGTCGCGCGTGACCTTGGGCGTGTAGTAGCCGCTCGGCGAGCAGTCGACGGTCTGGGTGGTGTCGCTCACGCAGTGACGCGCCGTGAGCACGAGGTTCTTGGCGAGCAGCGTGCCGCTGCAGATGCCGCCGATCCCTTGGTTGTAGATGCCGACGACGAACGTGTCGGAGGTGTCGGTGGTGCCGCCGATGATGCGCGCGGTGCTGGTGCCGAGCGGCTGCGGGGCGCTCGAAGGATCGCTGGCCGACGCGCAGCCCGCGCCGAAGGTGCCGACGAACAACGAGGCGAGGGCGAGGGGAGCGACGAGGCGGGCACGGCGGGCGATCGACATGATTGCGGAGGGCTCTCCGGCGCCAAAAAGCGCCCAAAAACAAGGATGATTCGAGGCAAGCGCAGTCTAGCCGACCCGCTCGGACGAGCCACGCGCGCAGCGGACCTGGAAGGCAGTGATCCGCCGCCGGCGGATTCGTACGTCGCGCGCAGGTCGTGGACCTCCGTGCGTGCCCCCCCTACGTTCCGCCGCGATGCCCTCGATCCCGACCGTTCGCCTGGCCTTCAGCCCCGACGCCGACGATCTGTTCATGTTCTGGCCGCTGCTCACCGGGAAGGTCGACGCCGACGGCCTCGCCTTCGCGCACGAGCGGGTCGAGACCGAGCGGCTCAACGCGCGCGCCGAGGGGGACGACCCGCCGGACGTCTGCGCGGTCTCCATCGCCCAGCTCCCGGCGATCGCGGCCCGCTACCTGCTGCTGCCCCACGGCGGATCGGTCGGACGCGGCTACGGACCCGTCGTCGTCGCCAAGCGGCCGATGCGGCTCGAGGAGCTCTCGGGGCTGCGGGTCGGCGTGCCGGGGCTGCGGACGACGGCGCATCTGGTGCTGCGGCTGCTCGTGCGCGAGGCGACCTCGCGCGACTACCAGGCCGTGGTCGTGCCGATCGCCCCCTTCGCGCGCATCTTCGAGGCGCTCGACGCCGGGGAGATCGACGCGGCGCTGTTGATCCACGAGGGGCGCCTGTCGTGGCGCGACGATCCATCGCTGCACCAGGTCGTCGAGATCGGCGAGGCGTGGACGGCGGCGACGGGGTTGCCGCTGCCGCTCGGCGGCAACGTGATCCGGCGCGACCTCGGCCCCGAGGTCATCGCGCGCGTGTCGGACGCGTGCCGGCGCTCGATCGCGTGGGCGCTCGCGCACCGTGACGAGGTGCTCGACGCGATCCTCGCCGCGGCGGCGCGCGACGAGGCCAAGGTCACGCGCGCGCGGCTCGATCGCTACCTGGACATGTACGCGAACGCCGACTCCGCCGGGTACACGAGCGACGTGGTGCGCGCGATCGAGGCGCTGCTCGTCCGCGGGCACCGGGCCGGGCTCTTGCCGGGCGCCGGGGTCGAGCTCTCGCCGTGAGCGGAGTCCTTTCTTTTCACGGCGGGCGCGTCGTTCAGTAGGCTTGGCGTCACGACGGGTTGAAGGGATCCCCCCGTCGTCGCGTCGAACGCGCGGGCCGGTTCGGCGCCGGCGGGGCGCGACGCTCCTTGAGCTGCATTGGGAGGCTATTCATGGCGCACGTAAGCAAGGTCATCGGCGGCATCGCGGCTCTGTTGCTCGCTTCGGCGACGGCTTCGGCGCAGGTCCCGCCGGCCCCTGCGCCTGCACCGGCCGCGGCACCGGCCGCGGCACCGGCTGCGGCACCGGCACCGGCACCGGCACCGGCCGCGGCACCGGCTGCGGCACCGGCTCCGGTCGCGGCACCGGCACCGGCATCGGCATCGGCACCGGCATCGGCTCCGGCGGCGGCGGCGGCCATCCACGACCTCGGCGACAGCGGCACCTTCGTGATCGATCAGGTCTCGGGCTTCCGCGGCCGCATCGGCGGCGGGGTGAACTACTACGGGCCGGTCGGCCTCGCCTACAACTCGTTCACCACCTCGCTCACCCCGCAGGTCGGCTCCGGCTCGATCAGCAACACCGACCAGACGACGCACTCGACCTCGCTCTGGTTGGCCCCGAGCATCGACTACTTCTTCGCGCCGAACGTCTCGATCGGCGCGCTGCTTTCGGTCGACGCCACGTTCGGCAGCGGTCAGTCGACCACCACGACGACCGCGGTCGGCAGCGCCCCGCAGACGAGTACCGTGAACTTCAACCTGCCGACGACGGTCTCCTTCACGCTGATGCCGCGCATCGGCTACTTCTTCCGCTTCACCGACCGCATCTCGCTCTGGCCGCGCGTCGGCATCGGCTACTTCTCGGGCTCGCAGGCGGTCGCCGACTCGCAGGGCAACACCAGCAAGCAGGGCGTCTCGGCGTTCATCACCACCATCGACGCGGGCTTCATCTACCAGATCACCGACAACGTCTTCTTCCGGGTCGCGCCGGCCGTGACCTTCTCGATGAGCGGCAGCGGCAGCCTCGAGCAGCAGAACGCCGCCGGCGCCGCGACCCTGAACGCTTCGGGCAGCGGCAGCGCCTTCCAGTTCGAGATCACCTCGGGCTTCGGCGCGAATTTCAGCCTGTGATAGAGCAGGCGGGATGAGCCCGCCGACGCGCGTCTCGCCCGCCGAAGCCCATGCGCTGATGCATGTAGGCTGGGCCTACCTCGACGTCCGCAGCGAGCCGGAGTTCGCCGACGAGCACCCCGCCGGCGCCTACTGCGTTCCGTTCATGCACCTCGGCGCCTCGGGCATGGCGCCGAACCCCGAGTTCGTCGCGGTCGTCGAGGCGGTCTTCGCCAAGAGCACGAAGCTCGTCCTCGGCTGCCGCACGGGCCACCGGTCGCTGCGCGCGCTGCGCGTGCTCGCCGAGCGCGGCTTTCTGCACCTGGTAGATCAGCGCGCCGGGATGGACGGCGCGCGCGACGCGTTCGGCGGCACGACCGAGCCCGGATGGAGGGCCGCGGGGCTTCCGATCGACACCGGCGACGGCGGCGCGCGCGGCTATCGGGCGCTCGCGCGCGGGGGTTGAGCGGCGCAGGAGGCCTCGACGGGCGGCGGTCCTGGCGCGCACAAAACGCGCGCGTGCCCGCGCCTCGGAGGGCACGGGCACGGCGCGATCACGACGTGGTGCGCGTCAGCGCTTCGGCTGCAGCGCGAGGCTCCCCGGGATGTCGTCGCAGTAGGCCGCGTCGAAGCCGAACGCGGCGAAGCCGGCGAACTCGGCGGCCGTCTTGGCCGGGTCGGCGACCGCCTTGAAGCCGAGCGCGTGGGCCGCGCCGACGAACTGCGCGACGCTGCCGGGCTGGCTCTGCTCGCTGTAGCCGATGAAGTCCTGCTCGACGCCGACGAGCGCGGCGTCGACCGCCTTCGCGGCCCAGAAGAACTGCGAGACCGAGGTGTAGCCGGGCAGGCGGTAGATCGGCCCGACGTCGGCCCACTGCAGCCCGAGGCCGTCGGCCTTGGTGATCTGGGTGACCGTCAGCCCGGTGTTCGCCTGCACCTGCGCGGGCTTCATCAGCTGGAGCAGATCCATGTCGAGCTCGCGCGGGATGCGCGGGGCGAGCTGCTTGGCGATGTAGAGCAGCGCCGGCGAGAAGCCGTCGAAGATGACCTTCTCGCCCATGCGCTCGGTGTCGATCGCCTGGACGACCCGCGAGACGAGCGCCTGCTCGGTGCTGTCGCCCGGATCGCAGAGCGGCGAGGGGGTCTTCAGCTCGATGATCATCAGGCCGTGCCTGTCGCGCGCGACGTCCAGCACCTGCTCGAGCGTCGGCACGTACGGCAGCTTCGCCTGCAGCTCGGCGAGCGTGTACGAGTTGATGCACGAGTAGTCGGGCAGGAAGTCGAAGTCGTGGTAGGCGACCGCGTAGCCGTCCTTGGTGAGCTCGGTGTCGACCTCGACGATCGCGGCGCCCTGATCGTAGGCGAGGCTCACCGAGGCGACGGTGTCGTTGATCGGCTTGCTGGTGTCGGCGCCGAAGTTCTCGCCGGCGCCCTCGTGGCCGAAGACGATCGGACGCGCCTTGCTCTCGAGGAAGTCCTCGGCGTCGCCGTAGTGGATCAGCGCGCCGTGATCGTCGCCGGACTCGACGGCCTGCTGGGTGCTGCCGGTCGAGTCGGTGCTCGCGGGATCCGCGTTCGCCGCGCAGCCTGCCACCATCGTGAAGAGCGCGAGAAGTGAGCCGATTCGCTTCATGCGGGGGGCCATCCTTTCGTATTCGGATTCGAGACCGCGACGCGCCCCCCGACTCGTCGCACCACTGCGCCATCGACCAGTTGGTGCCACGCAGGTCAGCTCGTCACCGACCCGCGATGGGCAGCATCCTGCCAAGCAGGACAGGCGCATGGGAAGCCAAAATTCTCGACACCGTGCCCGCAGGACACGCACATCGGTCGACCTGGTGGCAGCTTCTCGCTCCGGCGACTTCAACCGTGCTAGGCGTTTGCAGGTGAGCGTCGCCCGGATCCTTGCGCTCGCACTGCCCGCCGTCACGACCATGGCGTGCGCTGGGTCATACGAGGTGTTGCGCGTGCACGACGGCCACGCGCGCGCGGAGCGGTACGTGTCGCCCGAGGCGTACGCCGCCTCGCTCGAGGGCTCGCTCGCCGAGCAACGCGGCGACTTCGCGGCCGCGGCCGAGTGGCTCGGCAAGGCGCGCGACGAGGACCCGGACGCGCCGGACCTCCAAGCTCGCTACGGCCTCGCGCTCTGCCACCTCGGCAAGCGCGAAGCGGCGATGTTCGCGTTCGCGGACGCGCTGC